>CAJBPC010000105.1 GCA_903957405.1 uncultured bacterium
CGAGCTCTGACCGCCGGTATTGGAATACACTTCCGTATCGAGTACGAGGATGTTGACATTTCGTCCGCTGGCCAGTACATGGTCGAGGCCGCCATAGCCGATATCATAGGCCCATCCGTCGCCTCCGACAAGCCAGACACTTCTATTGACGAGATTATCCGCTACGGATAGCAACTGCCTCGCCTGCGGCATGTCGATGGCTGTAAGCTTTTGTTTCAGCAAGGCAACCCGTTTGCGTTGTTCGATGATTTCGGATTCGAGCACCTGCGAGGCGTGTAGGATGGATTCCGTCAGTTCCAGGCCGATCTGAGGAGACAGGCCCTTCAGCAGACCTTGTGCCGTGTCGGTGAGTTTATCGGATGTGACGCGCATGCCGAGTCCGAACTCCGCATTGTCTTCAAACAATGAGTTCGACCAGGCCGGGCCCCTGCCGTCTTTGTTCACGGCCCATGGTGTGGTGGGGAGGTTCCCTCCGAAAATGGATGAGCAGCCGGTGGCGTTGGCCACGAGGAGACGGTCTCCGTAGAGCTGCGACAGCAGTTTCAGGTAGGGCGTCTCCCCGCAGCCGGCACAGGCGCCGGAGAATTCAAAGAGCGGCTCGAGGAACTGTGCTCCGTGGACGGTGGAAAAGTCTATCGAAGAACGATCGTTCCATGTGATGCCTTCGAAAAATGTGATGTTTTCTTTTTCCTGCCGGATCATCGGTTCTTTTTCTTCCATGTTGATGGCCTTGCGCATACGGTCCTGCGGATTGATTGCGGGACAAACCTCCACGCACAGGTTGCAACCGGTGCAATCCTCGAGGTAAACCTGCAGGGTGTACCTAGTTTCGGGGAAGCCTCTGGAGTTGATCGGAGCCGATGGGAATGCCGCAGGCGCATGCTTCAGGTTATCCGCATGGTAGAATTTAGCGCGGATGACGCTATGCGGGCAAACATATGCGCAGTTGCCACATTGGATGCAGGTTTCAGGATCCCATTGCGGGACGAAGTCAGAGATGTTCCGTTTCTCCCATTGCGTCGTGCCGCTTGGAAATGTTCCGTCGACGGGCATCGCGCTCACCGGCAGGTCGTCGCCGTGCCCTGTCATCATCCTGGCGGTGACGTTCCGTACGAATTCAGGGGCATGTGCAGCAACGACATCCGTCAGGGATACTTCTTTCCCTGTCACTTGCGTATGGATCTTCACTTCAAAGAGGTTCTCAAGCGTGGCATCCACCGCTTTGAAGTTCTGTTCGACGACGGCTTTGCCTTTTTTGTAGTAGGTCTTCTCAATGGTTTTTTTGATCTCAGATATGGCTTCCTCACGGGGAAGCACACCCGAAAGTGCGAAGAAGCAGGTCTGCATGATCGTGTTGATCCGGCCGATCATCCCGGTGTCGCGTGCGACCGCGCTGGCGTCGATGACGTGGAAGCTGATCTTCTTGTCGATGATCTGTTTCTGCACGGATGCGGGCAGTCTGTCCCACACGTCATCGGCGTCGTAGGAACTGTTCAGCAGGAAGGTCGCTCCGGGCTTGGCGAATTCCAGCATCTCCACCTTGTGGAGGAAAACGAACTGGTGGCATGCGATGAAGTCCGCCTGCGATATCAGATAGGGTGCGCGGATCGGGTCCGGACCGAAACGAAGGTGGGAGACCGTCCGTGCTCCGGATTTTTTCGAATCGTAGACGAAGTAACCCTGTGCGAAGAGGTCGGTGTTCTCCCCGATGATCTTGATGCTGTTTTTGTTGGCGCCAACCGTGCCATCCGCACCAAGTCCGAAGAAAAGTCCCTGCCGCCATTGGGATTCATCGAGGGTGA
This sequence comes from uncultured bacterium, assembly GCA_903957405.1. Classification (GTDB taxonomy): domain Bacteria; phylum Bacteroidota; class Bacteroidia; order Chitinophagales; family Chitinophagaceae; genus Pollutibacter. The sequence continues at coordinate 1,803 of CAJBPC010000105.1, forward strand.
ATGACGGGTCGTATTCGAGGCTTTTATGGGTCACGTCGTCGTTGATGCCGACGGTGAAATGGTTCTTTGGTTCGGTTTTTTTCATTTCATCGAACACGGCTTTTACCATGGCAGGTGTGAACTCTTTCGATGACAATCCGTAACGGCCGCCTATGACTTTCGGAAGTGAGGGTAGTCGTCCATCCTGGAGCGCCTCTACCAGGGATGTGAGCACATCCTTATATAGGGGTTCTCCGGAAGCGCCCGGTTCTTTGGTGCGGTCGAGCACAGCGATCGATTTCACGTGGGTCGGTAACGCCTCCACCAGGTGTTCCGTAGAAAACGGCCTGTAAAGCCTCACCTGTATCACGCCTGTCTTTTCCCCCATGCCGTTGAGCATGGCGCAGGTCTCCCCGGCGGTCTCCCCGCCGGATCCCATCAGGATGATCACCCTCTCGGCATCGGGCGCGCCGGTGTATTCGAAGAGCTTGTAGCGGCGCCCTGTCAGTTCGGCGAACTGACCCATCATTTCGTCCATGATGCCCGGCGTCCTGTCGTAAAAACCATTCACGGTCTCGCGCCCCTGGAAGTACACGTCGGGGTTTTGTGCGGTCCCGCGGATGAAGGGCTTGTCTGGACTCAGGGCTCTGTCGCGGTGGGCGAAAACGAGGCTGTCGGGGATCATCGTACGGATTTGTTCATCCGGGATGAGTTCAAGTTTATTGACCTCATGGGAAGTGCGGAAGCCGTCGAAGAAATGAATAAAGGGTATGCGTGACCGTAAGGTTGCCGCCTGAGTGATGAGTGCGAAATCGTGCGCTTCCTGGATGCTTGCGGAACTGAACATGGCGAACCCGGTGGAGCGTGCCGCCATGACATCCTGATGGTCGCCGAAGATCGAGAGACCCTGTGCCGCAAGCGATCTTGCCGCCACGTGGAAGACGGTCGCGGTCAGTTCCCCTGCGATCTTGTACATGTTTGGCAGCATCAACATCAGGCCCTGAGAGGCGGTGAAGGTCGTTGTCAGGGAACCTGTCTGCAGTGCGCCGTGCACGGTGCCGGCGGCGCCGCCTTCGCTCTGCATTTCTATGACATCCGGTATATTGCCCCAGATGTTCATCATGCCTTTCGAACTCCATTCATCCGCCAGTTCGGCCATGGTCGAGGAGGGAGTGATGGGGTAGATGGCGCACACTTCGTTGACGCGGTATGCGATGTATGCCGTGGCTTCGTTGCCATCCATCGTGGCGATCAATTTATTTTGCTTTGACATCTTTTACGGCTTTGTCGGGTTCTGGAATCATCTCTATCGCATGGCAGGGGCATTGTTCGTAGCAGACGGCGCAACCGGTGCATTTATTGAGGTCGAACCTGTATCCCTTGCCGGGGCCGAGTTTCATGATGGCCTCTTCAGGGCATGCCCCGAAGCAGCCATCGCATTCGAAGCAGTTGCCGCAACTCAGGCAACGCTGCGCCTCATAGTGTGCTTCCTTCTCCGAGAGGCCACTCACCACCTCATCGAAACTGCGCACCGCCACCCATGGCACCAGCCTGTCCTGCTCGCGCTGCGGTGCTTCCGTCTTGTACCACATGTGCAGCCTGCGATAGCCGGCAGTAGGGGGTTTGGGATACTTTGTGAACACCTCTCCGTTCATCCATGCGTGTATGTGTTTTGCGGCTTTCTTTCCGTGACCGATGGAGATCGTGGCACTGCGCACTTCGCCGGGTAACATATCCCCTCCGGCGAAGATGCCCGGATGGCCGGTCATGCGCTCGGCGTTGATCACCACGGTGCCATCCTCCTTCATCGTAACCCCGTTGACGGAATGCAGGTATCCTGTTTCCGCCTCCTGCGACAACGCGACGATCAGTGAGTCGGCCTTCACACTGTCCCATTCACCTGTACCCACGGCCATGCCCTTTTCCACCCTCATCTTCTCGAGGAAGAAAACATCCTTTTCGATCTTATGTATGCGGCGCAGGAACAGAATATCCACCCCTTCCGACAGGGCGTCATCCGCTTCATAGTCGTAGGCCGGCATCAGCTTTCGGTCGCCCGGAAACAACACGATGGCTTCAGCACCGAGGCGTTTCACGATCCTTGCGATATACATGGCGAGTTTCCCACCACCATAGATCACGACTGATTTCCCGATATGCGTTCGCTCATCCGCGGTGAACTTCCGCAGGAATTGAAACGCGTCCTGCACGTGGATGCGGCAGAAATCATCCTCTATGCGCTCATGGCGGATGAGTTGTGCGCCGGTGGAGAGATACGCGGCATCGAACCGGCCTTTGTCTTTTTCCGCCTGCAGATCCGTTACCTGATGGTTCAGATGGATATGAACACCCATGGCCTTGATGCGGCCGATCTCCATCTCCAGTATTTTGCGGGGTAGCCTGTATTCGGGAATGCCATGGCGCATCAGTCCACCAGCGGCATCCGACGCTTCAAAGACCTCCACGGTATGTCCCATGCGGGCCAGATGATACGCTGCGGATAGCCCGCCAGGACCGGCACCCACCACCATGACCCGCTTGCCGGTGGGCCTGGCCTCCCATTGCGGCTGCCAGTTCTCTTCGATGGCCCGGTCGCCGATATATCGCTCCACGGCATGGATATTCACCGTCTCATCCAAATGGTTTCGGTTGCATCCATTCTCGCAGGGCTTCACACAGATGCGGCCCATGACGGCGGGAAACGGATTGTCCATCATGAGTTGCTGGTAGGCTTCATAATACTCACCGGCCTGCGCGTGTGCCAACCATCCCTGGATATTCTCACCCGCCGGACATGCACTGTTGCAGGGTGGCATGAAATCCATATATACGGGTTGACGGCTCCGCTTCGGACCGGTACCCTCCGCATGGCCGAATAAGTCTATCGGTTTGGTGACATCCGATTGTGGCATGGCAATGTGTTTGATGAACGATTTTAAACGATGCCAAATGTAGCGGGAGTCGGTAACGGGGGTGGTGACGAATTTCAGTGTGAAGCATGACATCTGTCAGTGTTGAATGGATGTGCCGGCTGATTTGGCCGTTCAACACCGCAGATGGATGGATTGCTGCGGGGAGGCGCTTCCTGCAGATCTGCTTGCATGAAGGAGCATGCATGCGTCATCCAGGGTTTAAAGCCCGGCCGCAAGTCCTGTCAGGATCCGGGGCACTATGCTGCCATTGTAAAAAAATGCAGGACGATCTCCGTTTGGATGCGGAATGGATATCGTCAGGATGCTCATGCGGATGGGTCGGGTGGCCATCGAACTTGGTTTATATTTGCAGTATGATCCGATTGATGAACAGTCAGCTGCAGGCGTCCATGGATCCACTGGGTGCGGAGCTCCGAGAGTTGAAAGCCCATGGCAGGGATTACCTCTGGTCAGGTGATCCTGCCTGGTGGGGGAAATGCTCTCCGGTGCTCTTTCCCATCGTCGGAACGCTGAAAGACAACCACTACCATTACGGAGGAACGACCCACACCCTGCCGCGGCACGGGTTCGCGCGAGACAAGGTCTTCGAAGCGAGGCAGCTGAGCGACACGGAAGCGGTTTTCACCATGGAAGATGATGAGGCCACCCGCATCGCATACCCGTTCCGATTCCTGCTGCGACTGCGGTATCTGCTTGTCGGGAACAGGCTAACGGTCACGTATACCGTAATCAATACCGGAGATGCCCCGCTGTTCTTCTCACTGGGCGCACATTCAGCCTTTGCCGTCCCGCTGATGCCGGGATCGACCTATGACGAACATTACCTCGAATTCGAAACGGAAGAGACCGCCGGCCGTTGGGAACTGAAAGACGGACTGCTGACGGGCAAGGCCGTTCCATTCCTTGATCATGAACGGCGGATCCCGCTGACAAAAGGTTTGTTCGCATCCGATGCCATCGTGCTGAAAGGACTGGAGTCCCGCTCGGTATCTTTGCGCAGTGACAAGGACGATCATGGTCTGCGTTTCGGTATCGGGGGCTGGCCGCATCTCGGCATCTGGGCTGCGAAAGATGCAGACTTCGTATGCATCGAACCCTGGCAGGGTCATGCGGATCCGGTCAGCCATGATGGCCGGCTGGAGCGTAAACCGGGCATGCTGCGACTGGCACCTGCGGAAGACTGGGAAAACAGCTGGTGGGTCGAACTTTTCTGACAATGCTGTCGATCATGCTGGCTTGTCATCGAATGTGAAATCGAATTTTAAATAACGTCACGGATATGAAAAAAATCATCCTCCTCGCCCTGCTACCCGCATTCCTCGCCCTGCAGCCCTCATCCGAAAAGCCTGTCGGTGCCTGGGAAAAAAAAGAAGGTGCCATCACCCACACCCTTGTCATCGTGGATGACTATTACAGCCTGAGCAGTTTTGATGTCAGCGCGAAGAGATTCATACACACGGAGGGTGGGAGCTGCAGGGTCGAAAACGGCTTGTTGAACGGAGAAATAGAATATCATACAACCGACAAGAATCTGGTCGGCAAAGGATATGCGTTCACCTTCAGTATGGAAGGAACCGGCATGAAGACGTATCGTGATGGCAAGGATGAAGTATGGGTCCGCACGGATGATGGCAAGGGGCCGCTGGC
>CAJBPC010000106.1 GCA_903957405.1 uncultured bacterium
CCCCCCCCCCCCCCCCCCCCTCTTCAAAGCTTGAGATCACAATACCGCTATAAAAACGAAACCTGTCCGAATGCATTGAAGCTGCCACAAAGAGGCAAGGGTCAATCTACTCCGTTATCAGTTTGGAGACCATCGCATCCAACTCCCGGCCGTGAAGGTTTGCGGCCCTGACGACACCGACCTTATCGATCAGGAATGTCGTTGGAATTGCAGTCACCCCGTAAACGAGGGTTGGGGATTGCTGATTGTTGGCATCATCCAGCAGTTGCGTCCACGTCAACTTATCGGATTTAATGGCTTTTTGCCATGCGGCTCGGTCCTTATCCAGGGAGATTCCTACTATCTGGAAACCTTGCTGCCCATATTTTGCATAGAGTTTCACAAGGGATGGATTGTTAAAGCGGCAAGGCATGCACCAGCTGGCCCAGAAATCCACCAACACGACCGTCCCCTTGAAGGATGACAGTGCATGCATTTTTCCGGAGGGATCGGGAAGGTTGAAATCAGGTGCAGGCTGACTGCGCTTGATTTGGGCAGCAATGGGCAATGAGCATAGGAAAAGGAGCAATAGAGAAAATACCCGTTTCATTTGCAACAGTTTCTTTTCATGAATAGTGACCTGAAGATCGACTTCAGGGTTTGAAGACATAACGCAATCAAGAGCTTTTTCTTTTCAAGACGTTCAAAAAAGTTGTCTCCACACCGATGAGCATGCTGTTTTCTGCCATTCGGTAGATATTCCCGGTGAGCTGGAAGCGGTAGCCCGCGTTCAGTTTTGTATTGCTATTCAGTATCAGCTGTATGGCCGGGGCGAGGTCCATGTAATGCCCGGGGCGGTCGAGATTCCGGCTTCCGAGCAATTCCACATACAGGTTCAGATTGGTCTGTCGGTAGCTTGAGTATCGCCTCGGGAAAAGCAGGTATCCGGCAGAAAAACTGTAATTGAATGCCTGATAGGGGTGCATGCCGGTATGGGTTTTATCCCATCGACGCCAATGCAGCAATTCCGTGATTCCGACGGTTGAAGAGATCGCGAGCTTATGCAACAACTGCGTCATCACCAGTCCCGTCTGCACGCCGCTCTGATCACCATCGAGCGATATCTCGTCATACATGAGATCATTTTGGCTGTAGGATGCTTCCATGAATGCGGCCATACGGAAATGCCGGTGCACTTCATCCCTGGAGAAGAACCTGTATTTCGCATAGATGTTCACAGACTCCCAGCGCGTCGCAGGCTGACTGTACATGTTGGAAAAAGTATTGCCGGCGCGGAGCATCCAACGCTTATCTAATCCGAAAGAAGCATATATTTTTTGCCGGTGCTCCCAATCGCCTGACATGCTGCTTTGCAAGAATTTCCCAGCATAACGGGCAGACAAAGCCCTGGATGGCATATTCGATGCAGGTTCCGAAAAGACATAAAGCTCCTGCGACTTCAGTACAGGATCACCGGCGATAAAACAAGTCAGGACAAACAGGAATACCCGCAGGCCGGCTCCCTGCAGCTTTTGTTGGGTGGTGTGGTGCATATCTTCACATTGACACATGATAAATACGCGTACCTGGCGCAATGCCGTCATCTTTGCAGCAGGCCCCGTCAGCCTTGCCCGTCTTATAGCAAGACATCTCGCTTGCTCCGGCATATTTCTTCTGTTCTTTCACCGATAGGAACTGTTTGTCAATAACCAGCATGTTCTTTTCCCCCTGGAGTACTGGTACTCCAACGCTAAGAAGATGGTAGACTTTTCCATTCATCACGAGGTGCTGTCCTTGCCGAACCGGCACCCCTTCGAAATGGGCGGCCA
>CAJBPC010000107.1 GCA_903957405.1 uncultured bacterium
ATGCGATGGCGGGACCTCCGTTTTCTTTCATCCGACAAGGGGCGTGAGGGATAAAAGATACAAACTCATCCGAAACCTGACGCCGGGCGTCAACCCCGACTTCATGCTCTACGCATCCCACTACAACACGCATTTCGACGGTGGGACCGAAGAAACCGAACTGGCAGGGGCAGCCCCCCGCATCAGGCATGCTTATGCCACCTGGCGGCATCCGCCGGCCTATGAATTGTACGACCTCATAAAGGACCCTTTCGAAATGCAGGACCTTTCCGGATCGCCTGCGCACGCAAAAGTGCTGTTGGACCTCCAGCGTGTTTTGCAGCAGTGGCAAAAAGATACCCGCGACCCGCTCGGAGACAGCACCCTGCTGAAGGAATATATAGACGAAATCGAAGATGTGCGAAAGCGATATCCCGGTGACGGGTACCGCAAAGACAGCACATTCAAATGGAAATTCACGGATCGCTTTGAGGCATATGTGAGAAAGTCGGAATGAACGCAACACACCGATCATAAGCAGATTGCCAAATTGTCATACCTTAGAAAAACCTAAGGATAAAACATCTACCCTACTGACGCAGCAAATGAGATCAAAAGACAACAAGACGGACCTGAAGAAGATCGACCATAAAAGCATGGCGGATATCGTGGAGAGCCGTATCCGGGATTATATCAGAAATAACAGTTTCAAATCCGGCGACTCGCTGCCAAAAGAGATGGAGATCGCCGAATCACTGGGCGTAAGTCGGAACGTCGTGAGGGAAGCACTCAGCCGGCTTCGCATGCTCGGCATCATCGAATCGAAGCGAAGGTCGGGCATGGTGCTCGCCAGCCTCGATGTCATGAGCTCCTTCGAGCGCGTCATGGATCCCGCATTCATCGGCGACAGAACGCTGCGCGACCTCTTTGAACTCAGGCTGACACTCGAGTTAGGACTCGCCGACCTGCTGTACATGCGCCTGAAGCAGCAGGACATCGACGAGCTGCAGGCCATCGCCCTCCAGCAACAGAAACACACGCCAGGAGAGAACACCTTTCGCATCAACCACGAGATCGCCTTCCACGGAAAACTCTACCAGATGACCGGCAACGACACGATGATGCGCTTCCAGAACCTGCTGCTGCCGATCTTCGGTTATGTATTGACGTTAGAAAGGGTGCCGATCATCGGAAAGGTCTCGCACATAGACCTGGTGGAGATCCTCCGAAACGGCGGCAAAGAGGATTTCCGGCAGGGCATGTTCCTGCACCTCGAACATCATTTCCTGAAAGTGAAATGATCGACGCGACATGACGGGATCTTCCATGACTGAACGGATTCGACCCCGCGCCCATCCACACAACCCTTAAAAATGAATATGAAACGACTGTCTGCCTTATTGTGTTGCATCGTCGTATTGAACACGCAGGCCCAGGACTGGCGACCTGTCGGAGATCGCATCAAAACCCCCTGGTCCGACAAGGTCGACCCCTCCAACCCGCTGCCCGAATACCCGCGGCCGCAGATGGTCCGGGATGCCTGGCAGAACCTGAACGGTCTGTGGGACTATGCCATCCTGCCGCAGGGCAGCAACATGCCCGCGAGCTTTGCAGGGAAGATACTGGTGCCCTACCCTGTTGAATCAAGCCTGTCGGGCGTTCAAAAAACCGTTGGTGACAAGCAAGAGCTCTGGTATCACCGCAGCTTCAGCACGCCCGCTGCATGGAAAGGGAAGAATGTCCTGTTGCATTTCGGGGCGGTAGACTGGAAGGCTGACATCTGGGTGAACGATGTGAAGGTCGGCACACATGTCGGCGGCTACACGCCTTTCAGTTTCGACATCACACCCTACCTCACAAGATCCGGCGCGCAGAAACTCCTGGTACGGGTATGGGACCCGACCGACAAGAGCTTCCAGCCCCGCGGCAAGCAGGTGTCCGATCCGAGAGGCATCTGGTACACGGCCGTGACAGGCATCTGGCAGACGGTATGGATGGAACCAGTCGCCCCGACGCATGTATCACACCTGAAGTCCATACCGAATATCGATGGGGGCAACCTGACGGTCACGGCTGCCACGCCGGGCAGCCTTCCGGGGGATATCGTGGAAGTGAAAGTTTTGGAGAATGGCGCTGTCAAAGGCGTGGGCCGCGCGGCCGCAGGTCAGGAGATCATGGTCCCTGTCGCGCAAGCGAAACTCTGGAGCCCTGAATCCCCATTCCTGTATGACATGGAAGTGTCCCTCCTGCGCAACGGCGCCGCGGTTGACAAGGTGAAGAGCTATGTCGGCATGCGGAAGATCTCTACCAAACAGGATAAAAACGGCGTCCACAGGCTTCAGTTGAACAACAAGGACTATTTCCAGTTCGGTCCGCTCGACCAGGGCTGGTGGCCCGACGGTCTGTATACCGCCCCGACGGATGAGGCGTTGCGGTATGATATCGTGAAGACAAAAGACCTCGGCTTCAACATGATCCGTAAGCATGTGAAGGTGGAACCGGCACGCTGGTACTACCATTGCGACAAGGAAGGCATCCTTGTATGGCAAGACATGCCCAGCGGCGACAGAAATCCGAAATGGGACACCCGAGTGTATTTCAGCGGACTGGAGCTGCAACGCAGCCAGGCGTCGGAACAGAACTTCCGCCAGGAATGGAAGGAGATCATGGACCTCGCCGTCTCCAATCCCAGCGTCGTGGTATGGGTGCCGTTCAATGAAGCATGGGGACAGTTCAAGACGGCCGAGATCGCCGAGTGGACCAAGAACCACGATCCTTCAAGGCTGGTCAACCCCGCCAGCGGCGGCAACCATTACGATGTGGGCGACATGATCGACATGCACAACTATCCGGATCCGGTGATGGGACTATACGACAGCAAGCGCGTGAATGTACTGGGTGAATACGGTGGCATCGGACTGGTGCTCGACGCACATCTGTGGGAGAAGAACCGCAACTGGGGGTATGTGCAGTACAAGACGGCTGAAGAAGCCACTGCGAAATATGTCGAGCTCGCACAGAAGCTAAAGGCGCTGATCCCATTCGGATATTCCGCGGCGGTGTATACCCAGACCACGGATGTCGAGATCGAAGTGAACGGACTCATCACATACGACAGGAAAGTGATCAAACTCGATGAGCAGAAAGTACGTACCGCCAATCAGGATGTGATCGCCACGTTGAAGTAGCCTATCCCGCAGGGAAGGCTGAAACAGCTTACCGCCCTCCGAAAATGCATCCATGCCGATGCATTTTCGGAGGGTTTTTACATTTTGTTCAACTGGTCATGCACATAGTCCATTCGGATGCGTTCCTGCTCCAGCCGGCCCTTTCGTTGGCGCAGGAGATCGAATGCGGTCGCCTCGTCATCCGTCAGACCCTGCACTGGCTTGAGCTTGTATGCTTTGTTCTGCTGCTGGATCTCGTTCTGATGCAGGCGGAGGGTATCCTCATCCATACAGAAGCTGCGCACATGCGGATAATGGCTTCGCATCCTTGCCAGCATCGCGAATCCTTCTTCATCGAGGTCGCCCCAATATAACAATCGGATGTTGCGGAAAATGCCCACATCCCGGAGCAATTCAAGGGCCTTTCCCCTGCCGAACACGGCACAGGCCTGCTTCCGCTCCGGCAGCAGATACAGATTCGTTTCATTTTCAACGATCCAACATTCACTGCAGTCCCATTCCACTGCGCGCAACACATCCACCGGGAGTCCAAGGACTTGGAGGCCCTGTGTGTATCTGTCGGCAAGGTCTGTATCCAGCCAGCGGATGGTGAACAGTTCCGACTTGGTCCTCATCCCGAGTGCGGACTCGAGGGTGGCGGAGGAATCTATTTCCAGGAGGAGCCGTTCGGGACCCAGGTGCCGGATGATCGATAGGATGTTGCGCGCGTGCACTTGCAGGAATTTGGTATGGACCGGCAGGGGGATGCTGCGGATATAATGCCCCCTGACATCATGCTTCAAGAGATGATCCACCACGGGCATGAGCTCGTCCCACGCATGCTGCAATTCGAGGACCTTCGCCGAGTTGCCCTCCAGCCATGACCTCATGCCGGGTCTCCAGCCCACGAGTTTTTGAAGGACAGACCTGAACATTGACACTTCATGGGTCTTCTTGATCAAATGCAGGAAGTCAACTTCACTGACAACCGTTACTTTTTCAGGCCAGCGTTGCAGTCCGAACTTTTTACTCGTCCAATCCTTCCACGTGATCTCCCAACCTGGCTGATAGTCCTTTTTCAGGTGAAGTTGGAACAATGCGATCATGCGATGCAGCTCCACCGTGTTTTCTGGATAGTCCTTCCCACCGCGCAGCAGGATCGGCTGAAAGGGCCGTTCTGCGACGATATCCTTGAGGTATGCGGGATAACGTTTTTCCAATTGCTGCAGGTAGGGCAGGTCCTTCATGATTCCGCCATCTTTTCCTTGAGTTCTTTAATGGTCATGTTGTAGATCACACTGTGGCGGTCTTCGACGCGCTGCACGAGGTGCACGTGGGCGATGTAATCCTGCACCACCTGTATCTTGTCGCTGGGCGTGACGACGAGCAGCTGGAGGTGCAGCTGCCGGCACAGTTCCATGAGATAGGTCGCCTTGTCCTCGTCCTGGTTGCTGAAGCTTTCATCCACCGCTATGAAGCGCAGGCTGCGGCTGTTCTTTCCTTCGCGGGTGATACCGAACTGGTAGGCGATGGCGCTGCAGAGGATGGTATAGGTGAGTTGCGGCTTCTCACCGCCCGACAGCTGTCCCATCTGCCGGTAGGTCTTCCGCAACTCCTCGGTGTTGCGGTATCGCTCATCGGCCCAGAACTCGAACCAGTTCCTGACATCGAGTACGCGTAACCGGTAGTGTTCGCTCTCGTCGAGTTTTGCGATGAGCGTCTGCACCTTCAGGCGGAAGTGCAGGGATTTTTCCTCGAAGCCGCTCTCCTGCCAGTTGGCGGCCTGCGGCAGCGCATCGAGGAGGGCGCTGCGGAAGGATTTTATGGTCGTATCGTTCACGGCACGGCGTCCCAGCTGGATATAGGTGTCGGGCGACCGGTTGAAGTTGATGCCTGCCAGGGAGTGATTGAGTTTCTGGATGCTCGCGACGATATCGCGTTCCCAGCGTTCGAGTTCTTCGTTGAAGCCACCGATCTTGTAGGTGATGGTGTCATTGATGTAATTCTCGAAATCCCGTCGGTAGCGCGGCAGGTTTTCCGTCTTCAGTTTCGTGAGCCAATCGTCGTATTCGCCTGCGTGTTCGGCATCTTCTGGAAGGAACTGCACGTCTGCCGCCCAGTCGGAGAATCGCTGCAGGATGTCGGCTGACGGGTTTCGGATCTGGTGGATGGCGCGGTTGATGAGTTTTTCACTCTGGCGGAGCTGATCCTGCTCGGTATTTTCCTGCTTCTTGCGCTGCTCCACGAACCGGGTGTAGATGGCATCCACATGCTCCAGGCTGACGGCTGCAAGCTCTGCGGCATGTCTTGTCTGGAATTGTATCAGCCCGTCTTTCTCCTCCTCCGTAACATATTGCAGGAGCTCTTGCAGTTCTTCCCGGCGCAGCTCCATGGCGTCTATCCTTGCCTGCAGGAGGGTGCGCTGAGACGATAGTCCGTCACGGACGGTTTCCGCATCTTTCCGTTCCTGTTGCACTTCTTCCAGTTGCTGCACGAGTTGCCGGAGGGTGTTGTTGCTGACCCTCAGCTTTTCCAGCTGCCGTGTGGCATCATGGATCTTCCGCTGCCAGCCCTCCACGTCTGCGAGGCTGTAGCCTTCATGCTCTATGAGCCGGCCGGCGGCGAACATTTCCTGATACAGGCGCTTCTTCTGCTTCTCACAGCTGCGCATCGATTCATCGGCCGCTTCGATGGCTGCGGCGAGGCGGTTGCGCCTTTCGATCATCAACGCCTTTTTCTTTTCATTGTTCCACCCCATCACATAGCGGCTCGGGTCGTTATGGCCGGGCCTGTCATCCTTCTCATGGCGGAGCCTGTCTTTCACGAGTCCGCGCAGGGTGACGGCCTTGTCGTAACGGTCCAGGGTCTTTTCATCATCCAGACAGATGTGATCGAAGGAGCGGATGACCTGCTGCCGCACCCATTCCGTCAGGGTATGGTCGGGGTGGAATTCCAGCTTGTGGAACGC
>CAJBPC010000108.1 GCA_903957405.1 uncultured bacterium
ACATTGATGGGCTTTCTTAACATAATTCTATTTAACATAATATAAATTATAAGATAAAATACATTCCAAAGCAATGTAACGCACTACGCACAAAATTGCTGCGCTTCTTATGTGCTTTAGCGGGGTTCTGTGCCTAACCCATGACTTACACCTTAGAAATTAGGCGTTGGTGTGATCAGTGGAAATCAATTTGCAACCTGTGAAGATTCTTGTAAAGTCCATCCTCTAATTGCAATAACTCGTCGTGTGTTCCAGACTCTTTAACGAATCCGCGATCAAGCACAATGATCTGGTCTGCATTCCGAATGGTGGAAAGCCGGTGTGCAATGACGATAGATGTCCGATTTTTCATCAGGTTTTCCAACGCGTCCTGCACCAATGATTCAGAGGCGGAGTCAAGAGAGCTGGTCGCTTCGTCCAGGATCAGGATCGCTGGATCTTTGAGGATCGCACGTGCAATAGCGATCCTTTGGCGCTGACCCCCACTGAGTTTCACGCCTCGTTCGCCGACAACGGTTTCATAGCCTTCCGGAAAGGCCGAAACGAAATCATGCGCATGCGCGTTTTGGGCTGCAGCAATGATCTCATCAATACTTGCGTCGGGATTCCCATACGCAATGTTCTCCCGGATCGTTCCGCCGAACAACAAAACGTCTTGCGGTACGATCGCCATCTGGGCCCTGACCTGGGATAATGGGATTTCCGATGCAGGCCTCCCGTCGAAATATATACCACCGCTATCGGGCTCATAGAACCTCAAAATCAAAGCGGAAATCGTTGATTTACCCGCACCGCTCGGACCGACAATGGCTATTTGTTGACCCTTTTTTCCAAGAATGAAAATGTCTTTCAATACGGGAACCTCCTTCCGACTGGGGTAAGCGAATGCGACATGCCTGAGCTCCACATCACCATGCAATCTGTTCACCGGATCAATGGGTTCACGAGAGGTAGTGACAGGTTCGGTCTCTTCTTTAAGGATTTCACGGACTCGCTGCGTTGCACCAAGGGTCTTTTGCAGGTTGCTGTACAAATCCGCAAAGCCAGCCATGCTCCCACCGACAAAGGACGTATACACGACAAATGCCGTCAGATCCCCAAAGCTCATTTGCCCATTCTGCATCAGTCCCACCCCGAACCACACAACGAGCGTAATCGCACTGAAAAGACTGAATAACATGAAAGAAATGAACATTCCCCGCACTTTTCCGCTACGGATCGCTACACCCACCACCAGGGAAAGGCTGCGCACATATCTTTCTACTTCAAACCACTCGTTTGAGAAAGCCTTCACGTTGCTGATGCCCTGCAGACTTTCCTGTACAACGGTGTTTGAATCTGCCATCCGGTCTTGTGCGTCCCGGGAGAGCTTCCGGATATATTTTCCGAAAATCACCGCAAAAATCACTACGACCGGTATGACGGATAGCATCACCAACGTAAGCTTAGGGGATATGAACAGGATGAGGCCTATTCCGACCAACAGTGTCAATATCCCACGCAGGATCTCTGCCAGCATGAATGTCACCGCATCCTGTATCTGGCTGAGATCGGTACTAAGCCTGCTCGAAAGCTCTCCGACCCTTCGCTGTGCGAAGAAATCCATCGGGAGACAAATCAGTCTCTTGTACACATCCGCCCGCAGGTCTGCCAGCGCATTTTCCCCCACTCTTGTCAAAATGAAAACCCTCGAAAAAGAGAGCATCGCCTGCAATACAAGGATACCCACCATGCCGAGCGCAATGTTTCCCGGACTGATGGCCGTCTTGCCTTGACGCAGTGCATCGGCACTATCGATCAATACTTTCAAAAAATACGGGAATGCCAGCGTCGTAAGGCTTGATAATCCGATGACAAGCAATCCAACACTGAACCAGCCTTTGTAGGGCTTTAGATATCCGAATATCAGCAAGGCTTCCTTCCAATTTTCCTTATTAATTTTTGCTTTTGGTACATCATCCGAATTCATCCTGCCTGGTCTGGCCATAGATCTTGTTTTTTCTGTAAGGTCTACAAAGATACAGGTAGCGGAACTGTCAGTG
>CAJBPC010000109.1 GCA_903957405.1 uncultured bacterium
CCCCGGGGTAGATGGTGCCATCCGTATCATCACAGTCTGTACCACTGCCCACATAGCCGGGCGGGGCACTGCAGGACTCCTGCATCGCGGATACATCGCCAAACCCGTCGCCGTCACTGTCACGGTACCAAATGGTTTTCACCCCTTCGTCCACCTGGCCGTCACAGTCGTTGTCGACACCGTCGCACAACTCAACGGCTCCGGGTTTGACAGATGCATTGTTATCGTCACAATCCTGATCATTGGCCGAATACCCCGCAGGAAGCGAACAGGACGTGATCCCGCTGCCGGCACTGCCGAAACCGTCTCCATCCTGGTCGAGGTAATATGTCTGCACCGGAAGCCCCTCGTCCACCTGACCGTCGCAGTCGTTGTCGACGCCATCGCAGATCTCTGTGGCATTGGGATTTATGGCGGCCTGCCCATCATTGCAGTCTCCGGCATTGCTGACATAACCCGCTACTGGTCCGGAGCAGCTCTGTTGGCTGATGAGCGGATCGCCAAACCCGTCACCATCAACATCCAGGTAATATGTTTGCGGAACGATGTCCTCATCGACAGTTCCGTCACAGTCATTATCGATCCCGTCGCATAATTCCGTTGCACCCGGGTAAACCATTGGCTTTGTATCATCACAGTCCGTATTGTTTGACACATAACCCGCAGGGGCGACACAAACCAATACTTGCTGGTTTGGATCGCCATATCCGTCACTGTCAGCATCTCTAAAGAAAACATTGATGCATGTGGCTGAAATCGACCATAGATCGTTGAGCCTGCCGGTGTTGTTTTCGGAGTATCCATCACCGCCAAACAACCAAAGCTTTCCGGCACCATCATACCAAAAAGCGGCATCAGACCTTGATCCCGGTTGAAGTGAATCAGCAGGGACACCCAAGGTTCCGTATACACCGAAGTTATTTCTGGTGGCATCGCCATGGATCCATGTCCACTCGTTCGAATTCGGGTCGTATCGCCACAGGTCGTTTAGGTATCCGATGGGACCCGTCTGCGGGTATCCATGACCTCCCACTAGCCAGAGTAGGCCATTGCCATTGGATACACTGACGCAGGATGCCCTTGCACCGGGCTTATTGCCTGCATCACTCAAACCCATGGTGCCGTATACACCCGACTCATTCCTTGTCTTGTCACCCTTGAACCATGTCCAGGTATTGAAGACAGGATCAAACCGCCACATATCACTCAGATACCCTTGTGCGCCGCTTTCGGGTAAGCCATAACCACCGAACAGCCAGAGACGCCCAGTGGCATCTGTCCAACTGGTGGATTCCTCCCTTGACCCCGGAGTATTGTCCGTTGCGGGAGATCCTTGTGTCCCGTAAATTCCATTCAGATTTCGGAGTTTGGAACCCTTCACCCATGTCCACTGATTGTTGACGGGATCATACTTCCAGATATCATTTAATTTACCCTGTGCGCCGCTCTCTGGCTGCCCTTCACCGCCGAATAGCCATAGGAAGCCTGCTGCATCCTTCCAAGCCGTCGCTCCGCTTCTTGCGCCGGGTATGTTGGCGGCATTGGGGGTTCCTTGTATGCCATAGACGCCATGGGCGTTGATGCCATTGTCTCCCGCGACCCATGTCCACGTATTGGCAAATCGGTCATAGTACCATAGATCGCTGAGTAAACCTGCCGGTCCGGATGCAGCATAACCATAGCCTCCGAACATCCAAAGCCTTCCTGAAGCGTCCGACCAGCTGACCGCCGCGCGCCTAGCACCGGGTTTATTGGTGGGCGAACTCGTTCCTTTGACACCATAGATGCCATGCTGGTCACGGGTATCATCACCACTCATCCATGTCCAGGTATTCGCAAGGCGATCGTATTTCCAAAGGTCGTTCAGCAAACCGGGTGCACTGAGGGTAGGATATCCGTCACCGCCAAAAAGCCAGAGCGCACCTTCGGGATCCGTCCATGTGACCGAAGCAAATCGAGAGCCGGGATCATTGAGGAAGGAAGGATCACCCTTGATGCCATAGACGCCATTCAAATTTCGGGTGTTGCTTCCCCTGATCCAGTTCCACTGCGCAGCTGTCTGGGCGGACCACAAATAAAAAAAACACAGGAGTGTAATGATTTTTTTCATCTTGATATGTTTTGGGACAAGCATTGGAAGTCGGGCATGAATATCATGTCCGGCAGGTTGAATCATCCACGCGTATCTCCCTAAGTGGAGACACTATGATGCTGCTTGCCGAATGGCAATGATTGATAGGTGCACAGAGAGAAGGTTGTTCACCAAAGCCTTGTGGCAGCAGAACGCTTTAGGAATTTCTCGATGCTTGCGATCATGTCAGCCTGTATGACGGTAGAATCATGATGGAGGCGAAGAATGGGGGCTTTTCGGAGGGTGTGTTCTCGTTTGCGCGACTTTGTTCTGGATCGGTGGGGAGAAAGATGTTTCATTTGAGGTTTTTTTGAGGTAAGCAAAGTCTTTATTGGGCGCCGGACTTAATGAGGCTTTTGATGACAAACGAATCAACGTACCGTAGTACATGTTTTCCGGGCATGTGCCCGAGACAGTACAATGGAGGATTTAATGGGGTGCCACCAGATCGGAATGTTTATCCAATCATATCCGATGGCGTTATCGAAGGGGGAGATCATGCGCTGTCGGGGAAGTATGTTTTGGTCATTCGAAATTTCCATGGCATTCTGAAACAACCATGACTAGTTCGAACTGTTTGGTTCAAAGGGTACGGATAAACATTCCGCATCCATACTAACGTTGTGGCATATCCGAAATAATTCCCGCAGCTTTTGCCACGGGATTTAAGACTTCATATCCATCCGGCGACTTACATGATCACCGTGATCGATTCAAGAGAAGAACCGAACTCATGGACAATTTCGATACGTCAACTGAGAGATGCATTCGATCGCGGATCAGGAAGATCAAGATGCATCATTCAAGGCAAGATTTTTTTCACTTGATATGGGAATGCCGTCTCCGATCACATGATGCCCATTACCTGAAAAATCATGTTCGCCGAATGGTTGCAAAGGACGGTTTGCATTCAGCAGGGTGTGCAGATGCAATGCCTTGTACTCGGAAGCTGAAAGACCTGTCGTTTTCCTGAATTGGTTCGACAGGTGTGCGACGCTGCTGTAGTTCAGCATCATCGCGATCTCCGTCAGATTTAGTCCGCTGTGCAAGAGCAGCTTCTTGACTTTATCGATGCGTTTGTTGATGATGAACTGCCGCAAACTAACCTTGTTGTACTCAGAGAAAATGTTGGAAAGATAGTTGTAGTTGAGGTTCAGCTTTTCGCTTAGGTAGACGGAGACCTTCAGATTCGGACGATTCTCCCAATTGTTGACCATATCGGTCACCACATGCGATATGCGCTGCACAAGGATCATCTGGTGATCATACACCAGCTCATACCCGAGTTTCAGCAGACTCGTCCCAAGATGCGAAATCCTGTGCGGATTTTCGTTGTCGAACAATTCGATGAATCCGTCTTCGACCTTGAAATTATTGAATCTTTGCGCCTGCAGCACTTCAGCGACGGCTTTCTTGCAATCCTTGCCGTTCATGTTGTTCACCGGAATTCTGATCATAAAAATGGGTTTCAGGGATCAAGTCTTACATGAACACAATGATGCGTTCAGGCAAAAGATGCCCAGGGTGTTAGTGATAATGTTAGCTAAGCCCTTTTGGCAGTTCGGGCGCTGCGGCATTGTAAGGATAATGGATGCAAGGTTGGCTTCAACGGCCGGTTAGAAGCCGGATGATCATGATCAAATTCAGTTTTCCGAATGGTGGACTGTGCAATGATTTTTTGTAGGATGGTGGCATTGGAGGGTTGACCATACAAAACAATCAAAAAGAAACCATAATGGTGTTACATCGATTGAAGATGGATTTACATGTTTTTCAGAAATCATGATTTACGTTGGATTTCCTTTGCATCACCAAAAACAAGCATCCTGCTTTTGTACATGCTGGGGTTGATGCCCACCACTTTCCGAAACTGACTTGACAGGTGTGCCACACTGCTGTAGTCTAGCTTATTGGCGATTTTCGTGAGCGTTAGATTTTCGTCTCGCATCATCATCTTCACCTTTTCAATTTTTTTTCTGATGACATAATCGCGGAGAGAGATTCCTTTCTCTTCGTGAAAGAGCGCGGAGAGATAGCCATAGCTGATATGAAGTGAGCGAATGAGGTACTCCGACATCTTCTGCTGCGCTGCAGTGCGCGGATCAACAAAATATGCATCGATCATCTTGCAGGCCTTGTTGACGATCTTAGTGCTGTTTTTTTCAAGAGTTGAGTTTGATGCGCTGTGATTTTCTTGACCATGCATAAATGCTATGAGTCTTTTTGTAACAAAATCACTGACGGGCGCGCCTCTTTTGACGATCACCCTGAAGATTTGCGAGATTTCATCGTAAGGGGAATCGAGCTTAATAAAGCCTGATGCTCCCGCTTCAAATGACCTCCGGATCACTCGGTCATTTGTATGCATCGTGCAAACGATGCATAGCACATACGGCATCAAATGCAGCTTACGGACCAATTCAAATGCCACATGAGGATCTTCGGCATCTCCAATATCGATCATTATTATATCTGTAGGATGCGACAATAGTCCGATGGCATCCGCAGGCGTATCATATACCCTAACCAAAGATAGCTCAGCTATTGAACTGATCAATCGATTCAGCATGGTCATATATAATCTTTTCACGCCGACTAGTGCTATTGTCTGTTTCATATTCTTTGAAGATGGGTAGTGAAATAATTTAGGGATGTAAATGGATTAATATGATTCGTAAATACAATATGTTTATAATAAGACTCGTCAA
>CAJBPC010000110.1 GCA_903957405.1 uncultured bacterium
GGCTCCGGTGTCTGTTGCCTGAACGGGCCTGCCGCCCGCCAGGGTGCTGTAGGGGATGTGGTAATCGTGATTTCGTATGCCACCATGGATTTCGGGGAAGCCCGCAGTTTCAAGCCCTGGATCGTATTCCCCAAAGAGGGGAACCGCCTCTGAACAGCAGCCAGGCTATGGATATGGTCAGGCAGCGGGGCGATCGCGAACAATGCGCTGACCGCAAGGGTATAGTACGTTCTAAAGCGATATTATGAAGAAGACTTTTTCTCTGGCGTTGCAATATGTGGTCTTTTTGGGATTGGGGATTTTTCTGATATGGTGGTCCGTCAGAAACCTCACCGCCGACGAGGTCGGTCAGCTGAAGGGTTCCCTCCATGATGCCCACTACCTCATGGTGATGCCCGCCGTGTTGATGCTGCTCCTAAGTCATTACAGCAGGGCGCTGCGCTGGAAGATGCTGATGGAGCCATTGGGTTTCCAGCCCTCCAACACGAATGCGTTTTTCGCCGTCATGCTGGGGTATTTCTTCAACCTGCTCGTACCGCGCATGGGGGAAGTGATGAAATGCACCATGCTCGCACGGTATGAGAAGACACCCGTCGACAAGCTTATCGGGACGATGGTCGCCGAGCGTGCGGTGGATGTGGTATGCCTGCTGCTGGTGATCGGACTCACATTCTTCCTGCAGATGGACCTTGCCGGGACCGTCTTCCGCTCGGAGTTCCAAAAGATCGGAGCGGGGTCGGAGGGATCCAGCGGATTCGCCAGTGGGTTGATGGTCCTCGCCGCGATGGCGGGCTTTATCCTGTTCATCACATGGTTGCTCCGCCGCTTCCGCCACATCACATTCGTAATAAGGCTCCGGAACATGGCCCGCGGCGTTTGGCAGGGACTCACCAGCATCCGGCATATCCGCAACAAGGCAGGCTTCCTTTTCCACACGCTGTTCATATGGACCATGTACCTGATGAGCATCCGCATGGGCTTTTACGCTATGGATGCCGTCAGCCACCTCGGCATGGCACCCTCCTTCACGATCCTGACGGTCGGCAGCCTCGCGATGATCCTCACCCAGGGCGGCATCGGCGCCTACCAGATCGCCGTGCAGAAATCCCTTTCCCTGTATGCCATACCGGCTGTCGGCGGACTCGCCTTCGGATGGCTGCTTTGGGCATTTCAAACCATACTGGTCCTGGTCGTAGGCCTCTCCTGCCTGCTGCTGTTACCGGTGATAAACAGAAAAAAATCATGAAGGCATCTCAAAGATCCAGCGAACACGTCATGTCGCGGGAAGCACTGCTGCTGCAAATGAACAGGTGGAAATTCCTGCAGAAGAAAATCGTCTTCACCAACGGGTGTTTCGACATCCTGCACGCCGGGCACCTCGACCTACTGGCCAAAGCGGCGGCGATGGGCGACGTGCTGGTGGTGGGCATCAATTCCGACGACTCCGTCAGAAGGCTGAAAGGACCGGAACGGCCTGTCAACGACGAGGCCTTTAGGGCCAGGATGCTTGCGTCGCTGTCGATGGTGGATGGCGTGACCATTTTCGACGAAGACACCCCGGGGGAACTGATCGCATCCATCCTGCCAGACATCCTCGTCAAAGGCGGAGATTACAATCCCGAAGATGTGGTTGGCGGCGAAACGGTCACCGGTCATGGCGGTCGCGTGGAGATCGTCCCCCTAGTCGAAGGATATTCCACCACCGACCTGATCCGGCGGATACGCGCCCTCTGACCGATAAACTTTACACGCGGGAGTCCGGGGCTGTGCTATTTTTGCA
>CAJBPC010000111.1 GCA_903957405.1 uncultured bacterium
AAACGTCCTTCCAGCAACACCGCAACGGGGATGTTTGATCTGTTGAAATCTTGCAGATCCTCTTCCCTGCGGATGCTGGCCCATTCCACCCGCGCCGGTGTCTGCAAGGACCTCGCCGTATTGGATGTCGCCAGCAGCACGGTCTTCCGGATGCCGGGTGCATTCACCGTATCGATGGAATGAGGAAACTGCGCCACGACATAGTCAAGATTCCTGGCGACAGGATGATCCGTGTAGTTGCTCAGCAACGGGAAATAGGGCCATGGCAACAGTTGGACCTGCGGCTTGTCGCCCACATTCCCAATGACAGAAGGAATGCCGTCGTTCTGGAGATCCTGCACAAGATCTTTGTTCACCCTTACCCCATACCGGAACAGCTGATCTTCCAGGTTCAGGCCGAGATCGAAAGCGATGAACTGCCCCTCGCTTCGCTGCAGACTGTCCAGATTGGCATACAGATTGTCGAGCATCCATATGACACGTCCTCCCCGCATGACATACTGGTCGATCTTCAACTTCTGCTCTTCGCTGAAGCGGATCATCGGCTTCACGATGCATATCGCACTGAAAGCCGCAGGAATGACAGCAACGCTGTCTATGGGAAGGATGCTAAAATTATAATTCGGACGAAGCGTCTTCTCGATCAGATCATACACCGTGTAGTCCAGCGGCTGTCCGTTGCCAGACAGATAGCCTACCAATGGCAGCGTATCCCGGGTGACCTTCCTGATGGCATTCGCAAGCTTGTATTCGAGCAATGCATCCGCATTGTTCAACGCATCTAGTCCCCCGGCTGCCTGCCCCTGCAGGAAATCGACACCCGCCACCCTGTCGCCGCTGCGGATGACGGCACCAGGGAAGAGCAACGTCTCTTCCTGTCCCTCTCCTTTCTTCGTTTGGGCTTTGACGTTAGTCGGGTTGATACCGAGTTGCTGCAGCGAATCATATATGCCGTATCGTGCCGTATCGGGAAGGTCACCACCGGGCCTTTGGAAACGGAAACTGATGTTATTCGGTGCGATTTCCCGGAAATCGGCGAGCAAGTCTTCCGTGCTGCCGGCAAGCTTCCTAAATCCGGCGGGCATCTCTCCCTCAAGAAGGACGTCGATGGTCACCCTTTCATCAAGGTTTTCCAGCAATGCACGGGTCGGCTCAGAGATCGTGAACCGCCTCTCCGCCGTCAGGTCGAGCCGAACGTGAAGCACAGCAGAAATATAGTTGACGGCAACCAGGAACAGCAGTACCCAGACCCATCCGAATGAAGCTTGCAGCAGGCGTTTCATCATGATCATTCAGCGTTTCTGGAGGGTATGCGCGGTGAGGTAAAGAAAAAGAAAGATCATGCTCCCGAAATACATGACATCCCTCGTGTCGATGACGCCACGACTCATGCTTCTGTAATGGGAGTCGATGCCGATCATATCCACAAAATAACCCGGCCCGCCAGCCATCACAGGCAGACCGGCCAGGGCGGAAAAAGCGGAATAAACCGTGAAACAAACGGCTGCACCCAGCAGAAATGCAACAACGGAATTACCGCTGAGGCTGCTGCAGAAGATACCGATCGATGCGAACACTGCTGCGAGGAATAACAGACCGATATATGATCCGGCAATACCCCCAACATCAATGCCGCCGGCAGAAAGCCGATCCACAGAAAATACATACAGCAGTGTCGGAACGATGGCCATGACCGAAATGATCAGGGATGACAGGTATTTTCCGGTGATGATCTGCCAGTGGCTGAGTGGTCTGGTCAGCAATATCTCATAAGTCCCGGCCCTGAACTCATCCGCAAAACTCCGCATGGTGATCGCAGGAATCAGCAATAACAACACCCAGGGAGAGATCTCGAAGAATTTATCCAGGGTTGCATAGCCGAAATCAAATATGTTGGATTCGGGGAAAACAAACAGGAACAAGCCGTTCAACAACAGGAACAAAAGAATGGCGACATAGCCGGTAAGGCTGCCGAAGAACTGACTGAGCTCCTTTTTACAGATCGACCACATATGCTTAATTCAATGCAAGATTACAGGAAGACGGGAAAATTACAGCAAATTTCGGGTTAAAGTACTTGAAGATCGACTGTTTAGACTTGTAAATTGCCGATGTGGACCGAAAAACATGGACAATGAGAAGGATAGGCGTGTGGATTTTGATGCATCTAATGAGTTCGGGATTGTTCAGTCAACAAAAATGGGATGGCGGCGGCGGTGACGATCAGTGGCAGACCGCTGCCAACTGGTCACCGGATGGTGTACCGGCGAAAGGAGCGATGGTCCTGCTGGACAATAGCATGGTCCAAGACAGTTATATGGTAAAACTGCCGGGGGGAAACATATCGGTTTCACTAACGTCCCTCCACATGCTGCCGGCTACAGCAAAAAAAATTATCCTGCACCTTCCCAATACGAACACCGGCAGTCCCGGACTGCTGGTCACAGGCGCCGGGGAGTCTCTCTGGTTGGGAGAAGGCGCCGAAATGCGCAACTCTTCCGGGGCTTCATCCGGCGAGTCACTGGCCCTGACAGGGTTCATGCATATTGGGAACGGGGCGAAGTATGTGCATAACACCCTGCGCGGCAATGCAAAAATCATCGACCGGCTGTCGATCTCAGCAGGAACGGAACTTGGTGTTTTTGAATTCGATGTTCCCGGAGGGGCGGGTTATACCGTTTCCCTCACGGGGAATACTTTCGGATCGCTTTCTTTCAGCGCAATGGCGGCTGGCGGCACGAAATCATACAGCGGCAGTGGTGCATCAGATCTTCTGATCAACGGAAACTGGCTCATCGGCAGCGGTGTCACACTCACGTCCACCATGACGGCAAATATCCGGCTGAAAGGAGACCTCGACTTAA
>CAJBPC010000112.1 GCA_903957405.1 uncultured bacterium
ATCGTGAATGCCTTAGTGTTCTTTTGTGACTCGAAATGATCCATGCTTCTGTAAATCTAGATCGAATGTTGTTATCAATATCATAAAGCGCGTTGCTCCGTTGCATTTTTCGGATCACCGGACGCTTCAGTGCGCAAAATCCTTTTCATACTCCCCTTTGATCCTTTCCATCGGCGGGTTGAAATATCCAAACTTCAGTTTGGGGAATTCAAGCCTGATCTCATCCATCACATTCCTGATGCCGAACGCCTCGCCGGTTTCTGTGAGGCCGATCTTGCCAAGGTACCAGTCGGGATCGATGTTGAAGTTACGCCATTGGATCATGTTCAGGCCCGTCTCGCGGATGAGTTTTCGAAGGGCCTCATATTCCGCTTCGGTATCGGTCATGCCGGGGAAGGTGAAGTAGTTTATGGAACTCCATCCGCCATATCGGCGGACGACCTTCAGGCTTTCAACGATGTCTTCGAAGGTGTAGTTGTTCGGACGGTAGTAAAGCTCGTAGATGTGCTTCTGCGCCGAGTTCGTACTCACCCGTATCGAATCGAGTCCAGCCTTGCATAAGGCCTCCACCGCGTCGGGTTTCGATCCGTTGGTGTTGATATTGATGCTTCCTTTCGGGGTGTGTTTGCGCATCTCCCGGATGGCTGTCGCGATCGTCTCCCACATCAGCAGCGGCTCACCCTCGCAACCCTGACCGAAGCTCACGATCGGGAAGGGCGCCATGTCAAGATGCGGAACGGTGAACTCCACGATCTCCTCCGCCGTCGGCTTGAAGGTTAGCCTGTCTTGTGTCGAGGGGATCGTTTCTTCCTGCGGCTGGAAGGAGATGCATCCGATGCAGTTCGCATTGCAGGCAGGGGAGGAGGGGACTGGACATTCCCATCTTCCCATGAAGAAATTCCGGGCAGCCGGGCATTGATAGGTGAGGCAGCAATTCTCCGCCAGATGCTTCACCAACCGGTTCTGCGGGTATGCGTGAAGGATATGCTCCAATCCTGATGCGATCTTTTCCTCATCGAAGCCGGAGGCTTCCTGCCGGATGTCGTTTTCGATGCGGGTGGCCGTGACATGGAAGTTTTCGTTCAGCAATCCTGCGGCCGTATAGCAGAAGAGCGGGAGTGTGGGGGCATCAGCCTCACATTCGTAGGCGGCCAGATAAAGTCCCGTGTGTGCAGGCGGGATGAAGGCCGCGACCGCCCAACCCTTTTCGCAAAGCCGCATCTCTCCCGATGCCACGTCGACGCCAATGCCGCGCCTTCCGGGCAGCTCGTACATGCAGCCGCCCTCCGGCAGGGGGATCCATTCCTCATCCGGCACCGGGCCGGCATCCCAGCCACTTCGGCCGATGGCATAAAGCGTGTCATCTTCAAAGATGTTTCCATTGCCATCGGAATAGAGCAGATACGGGGTCGTTTGCTTTTTTGCCATGTGCGAAATTACGATCGGATTCTCATGCGAGGCATTGTCTTGTGCTGACTTCCGCTAACGGATCTTGCCGATCCCGGAAAAGTCATCGTCCTTCGATGATGCCACCGAAGAACACCGCATTCATCAACAGCCTGTTGGTGCCGAACCAGAAAGCCCTGAAGTTGGGGTTCTCCGTCATCGATATGATCCGTCCCCGGCCAAGTGCATCCACGTTCACAGAGGCCGCACCCGGTGCCACTTTTTTGAAACGGCTGTGCAGATAGCCGCTCTGCAGCGGCTTCTCCGTGAGGCTCACCGGCGTGTTGTACGGGGATCGGTTCTTCTCCATGAAAAGATTATTGCTCTTGAAGACGCTGATATTCGGTTGTGCGTACCCGTAAGCAAGCGGGTGCGTGAGTTCCATACTCGCTTCGAAGATGCTTCCGGGCATGTCGACGGCACGGCGGTCTTCGGAGCGCGTCTCGTAGGGTTTGATTCGGGTGCTGTCTTCGCGGTAGCCGTCCTTTCTGAAAGCCACTTTTGTGAATCCGCCGGAAGCAAGGTATTGCACGGCTTCTTCCGTGGCGACAAGGGTGCCGCCCTGGCTCACCCATGTACGGAGTTTCTCCTGGCCGTCTTTTGAGAGGGTGGCATAACTGCCGCTCGGCATGATGACGACGGTGTATCTCGAGGGGTCCATGCGGTTGAATTGTTCCACTTCCACAATGCTTGCCGGTATGCCGTACCGCTGGTCGAAAAGATGCCAGATCTCACCGACGTCCGTGGCCGTGGTGCCGGGGCCGGAGAAGACCATCACGGAGGGCTTCCGAACGGTCTGGAAACTCCCGCTGCCGAGGTCTATGCCGCCCGTGGAGAGTCCGCTCTGCAATGCATGGACCCTCGCCGATGTTCCTTCCACGGCGGCAAGGATGCTGGCATGCATTTCCTCAGGGGTCCTGCCTTGGTTATGAACGGGTATCAGCACATCACCGTATCCGAAACGCTCTTTCTTCCCCGCTGTACCCTGCACGCGTACCGGGCCTTCGAAGGTTCTTGTCGCCACCTTGGTGAGCAATCCCTTTGACTGAAGCCTGTGCAGTACCAGCGGTGCGTAGTAGTCGCTCCAATCCAACACATATGCATACTCGCTTTTTTCGGGGCGGTTCGCGGCTGTCATCACGCCTGTAACTTTTTCGCCCACGGAAGTACTGCTCCATGCGCCGAGTGTGGCATATGGAATGCCCATGGCGAGCGGTATTGTCCATGATGATATGTCGTAGAAAAGGCTGTCCTCGAACGCGGTGTTTTTTTCGAAGATCGTTTTGATGAGTTTCGACTGGGTCTGTGTTGCGGGAACGACCCATGCACTGCCGCCCTTGAAGGTCATGCCGCCCGCCATGATGTCAGACCTCACAGGGAAGATCTCTATCTGATGGCGGAGCAGCATCTCCGTGAGGAAATTGTTCTTGGCAAGATCTTCGCTGTCGCCGTACACATATGCTTTGACGGGCGATTCGGCGGACTCTTTCTTTGCATTCAGGTAGAAGTCACGTTGGTAGTCTAGCAGCTTTTTCCGCATTTGCCTGCCCGCCTCTAGCGTCGACAGCATGGTGGTGAACTGGTTGCGGATGGTGAAGGGGAAAGTGAGCAATCCGTTGCTGCTCTCCTGTGCGTGTCCGCGCGAGCTGGCCTGCTCGAAGAGTATGCCGATGCTGCCGTTGATGTCTGGATAAGTGGATCCCTTGCCGTAGTAGAAATCATCGTATCCCTCCTTGGTGAAATACAGCGATCCGATCTTGTCAAGATATCGGGCGTGATAGGTCGCGATCTCCGCCGTCAGTTCCTGGTTTCGTTTGGGCGTGTTGCTGTTGACGCGTGCCGGCACTCCGGGCTGGAAGAAGAAGGTGGCATTCGTCCCCATCTCGTGGTGGTCGGTGAGGATGTTCGGCTTCCAGTCATGGAAAACCTTGAGGCGGTTGCGGCTCTCATTGTGTTGTGCCGGCAACCAGTCGCGATTCAGGTCGAACCAATAATGATTGAACCTCCCACCGGGCCATGCCTCATTGAATTCACGGGCATTGGGGTCGCTCACGGGTGTAAGGCTCTTGTGGCTGTTCACCCAGGTGGAGAACCGCTGCATGCCGTCGGGGTTGAACGAGGGGTCGAGCAGGACGATGGTGTGCGCCAGAAGCTCATCGATCTCCTTGCCCTGTGCCGCTGCCAGGTGGTAGGCCGCCAGCATGGCCGCATTCGCGCCACTGGCTTCGTTGCCATGGATGCTCGAGCCGATCCATATCACCACGGGCATCTCTGCTGTCTGCTGCGTGGCGGACACTGCAGGGTCGCTCAGGTTGAGGTGCGCTTTTCTGATGGATTCGATCCTGCCCTGATTGGCGGGTGACGTGATCGTCAAAACGACCTGCGGACGGCCCTCATATGTCATGCCGATATCCATGAGCGTCACCCGGTCGGATGCCTGGTCGACCGCACGCATGTATTGCACGAGCCTGTCGTGCGTCACATGCCACTCGCCGACTTTGTGGCCGATGATTTTTTCTGGTGTTGGGACGGATAGGTCGTATGCAACGGTTCCGGGCAGATAATAAGAGAGGTCCTGCGCCTGGAGTGTGGAAATGCTCAGGAACAGAACGGTCAGAATCCTCTTCATAGTTGTTTTTTGCAGGGTGAAGGGTAGGGATGTACCGGGTCTGTTTTCGCTATTCACCCGGGCTGATTCATGATGCATCCTAATGCGCTGATAATGGAATGGAAATCAGATATTTCTGTTGACGTCAAATGCCTCCAGTTCTTTCACGACGGCCGTCACGAAGGTCGCCCCAAGCGAACCGTCGATGATCCGATGGTCGTAGCTCATCGAAATGAACATCATATGCCGTATGGCGATGCTGTCGCCTTCGGGCGTCTCCAGCACCACGGGTTTTTTCTTGATCGCGCCGGTTGCGAGGATGGCCACCTGCGGCTGGCTGATGATCGGTGTGCCCATGAGGCTGCCAAAAGTGCCGACATTCGTGAAGGTAAAAGTGCCTCCCTGCGTATCGTCTGGTTTGAGACGGTTGTTTCGGGCATTGTTCGCCATGAGGTTCACCTGCCGGGTCAGTCCGACCAGATTGAGCTGGTCCGCTCCCTTTATCACTGGCACGATCAGGTTGCCGTTGGTCAGCGCCGTGGCCATGCCGATGTTTATGTCTTTCTTGATGAGGATCCTGTCACCATCGACGCTGGAGTTGAGGAGGGGGAATTTCTTCAGTGTTCTTACGATCGCTTCAATGAACAGCGGGGTGAACGTGATCTTCTCGCCCTCTCGTTTCTCGAAGTCTTTTTTGATCCGCTCGCGCCACTGCACGATATGCGTCACGTCTGCCTCTGCAAAGCTCGTGACGTGTGCGCTGGTGGCTTTACTCTTCACCATGTGATCGGCGATGAGTTTCCGCATGCGGTCCATCTCTATCACTTCCACATTCCCTGCGTAGGAAGTGACGGGGGTGGTGGCACGCTCCGTGACCGTCGGCTCAGGTCTTGTGACAGGTAGGGGCGGCGGCTCTGCACGCACGGGTTCCGGGTTCAGAGCAGGCCGCGACGGCGTTGCCCTTCGCCCGTTGGCAAGATGCTCCAGGATATCCTTCTTCGTGACCCTGCCTTCAGCTCCCGTTCCGGGGATGCTCTCCAGCTCACTCATGGGGATGCCTTCGCTTGCCGCGATATTCAGTACGAGGGGAGAGTAAAAGCGGATGCCAACCGGAAGTGCCTGATGCGCTATGGATGGCTGGTAAGGGATCTCTTCGGGAACGACTGCCGATGTTTGAACGGATGCTTCCTGCACGGGTGCCGCCGTCGGTACCCTGTATTCCGTAACCGCAGGAGCAGGAGCCTGCAACGGCACCTCCGCAGCGGTCCTGATGCGGGCGATGACCGTCCCGATGGCGACCACCTCGTCTTCTTTGTACAAGGTTTCTTCCAGCACGCCCTCTGCCGTGGAAGGTACTTCGCTGTCGACCTTGTCGGTCGCGATGTCCATCAGCGTCTCATCCTGCTTGACATAGTCACCGGGTTTCTTGTGCCATCGCAGGATCGTTGCCTCCATGATGCTCTCGCCAAGCTTGGGCATCACCACGTCAATAAGGGCCATAATGCAGTTTTTGAGTTAAGCTGTGATATGTTGAAAGGGGGACGGTTACGATATCCTGACGGGATAAAGGTAAAAGAATTCCCCGAATGGCTGTGCTTGACGGGAGGTTAGTTATGCACCGGGCTTGATGCATTGCGCAATGCCTTTTGCCACCCGAGGCGTACAATCCCCCCGGCATGGCTTATTGCAGGATGAATTTTCTCAGGGCGTTGAGGCCGTGGTTGGCTGTGAGCTCAATGTTCCGCTGCCGGTCGAAACGAAACTGGAAATGACTCGACGCCTCTCTGTCCCTTGTCGCAAGCCCGACCCAGACGGTACCGACAGGCTTTTCCGCGCTGCCGCCATCGGGTCCCATGATGCCGGATGTGGCGATGGCGAAGTCGCTTCCGGTTTCTGCCAATATGCCCCGGGCCATCTCCAGGACGGTCTCGCGGCTCACGGCGCCATGGCTTGAAAGCGTCTCCGGCTGCACGCCGAGCATCCGTTCCTTGACTTCGTTGGCATAGCTCACCACGCCTCCGAGATAATATCGACTGCTGCCGGGTATCGAGGTGAGGAGGTGTGCGATGTAACCCCCGCTGCAGCTTTCTGCGGTCGATAGGGTAAGACCTTTTTCCATCATGATGTCGGCGATGACCTCAGGCATGGTCTTGTCCTCATCCACGACCATCACATCGGTCAACAGTTGTTTCAGCATGTCGAATTCCGCTTCCAGCTCTGCTGCCATCCGGGGATCATCCCCACGGGTCGTGAGCCGGAGTTTCACCATCCCGTAGTTTGGCAGGTACGCCAGGCTGATGTTAGCGGGTAGCGTGGCCTCGAATTCCAATATGCGCTCGGCAAGGAAGGATTCTCCGATCCCTGCTGTAACCAGCGTGCGGTGCACGATCGGAGGAAGCTGGAACTGTTTCTGCAACTCCGGGAGCACCCGGTGGATCATCATGCCTTTCATCTCATGTGGAACACCCGGCATGCTCACGAATATCTTGCCGCCCTTCTCGAACCACATGCCCGGAGCCGTGCCGCGTTTGTTCTGGATGACCTTGCACACGTCCGGCACTTCGGCCTGCTTCAGGTTCCGCTGGATGAGCGGACGGTTCATCGTCTCGAAGATGTGCTTCACATTCGCCAATGCCTGCGGATCCACCACGAGGGTTCCGCCGAAATACTGACAGAGCAGCGGTTTTGTGATGTCGTCGGCCGTGGGGCCAAGCCCGCCGGTGATCAGGATGATGTCTGATGTCAGCTGCTCCTGGTCGAGTGCATTCCAAATATCCTCCCAAGTGTCGCCGATGGCCAGCCTTCGGTGCACCCATATGCCGATCTTATTGAGCTCCTGAGCCATCCAGGCACTGTTGGTGTCGATGGTCTGGCCGATCAGCAATTCATTGCCGATGGTGATGATGGTGGCATCTGCCTTCCTCTTTGTCATGCCCGGGATATTTGATTGGAGGTATGTGATCCTGACTTCAAAGTTACTGTTATTGCACCTGC
>CAJBPC010000113.1 GCA_903957405.1 uncultured bacterium
ACCGGCTTTTGCCGTCGCCAGTGAAGGCTCCATCCAAGCATTCATGATGGTTTGCAGCGAGTCGGGGTTTATATGATTCCGGAAGTCATCCTCCGCAGATGGGTCCTCGACCATGAAGAGCCGATCGTATAACCGCACTTCGGCGGCGACGGCAGTAGGTGCGGATACCCAATGGATGGTTCCTTTCACCTGTATGCCTGACGTGTCATTTCCACTGCGGCTTTCAGGGAAATGGGTGCACTGAATTTCCATGATATTCCCGTTCCCATCCTTACTGAAAGAATCGCACCGGATGATATATGCATTCTTCAGCCGGACCACCGCGCCAGGCGCAAGCCTGAACCATTTTTTCGCAGGAGCTTCCATGAAATCATCCCGCTCGATCCACAGTTCACGGGTGAAGGGAAGCTTGCGATAGCCACCCATCTGTTCCGCTTCAGGATTGTTCTCGGCTTCGAGCTCCTCAAACTGCCCTTCAGCATAACTGGTGATGACCAGTTTCACCGGATCGAGGACGGCCATGCGCCTTTGTGCGGATTTATTCAGGTCTTCCCTGACACAAAACTCCAATAGGCCAAAGTCAATGATATTCTCCCTGCGTTGCACACCTATGCGGTCGCAGAAATTTCTGATAGACAGTGGCGTGTACCCCCTCCTGCGCATCCCCGAAAGGGTCGGCATGCGCGGGTCATCCCAGCCATCCACAATGCCCTCTTGCACAAGCTGCAGGAGTTTTCGTTTACTCATCACCGTGTATGTCATGTTCAACCGTGCGAACTCGAATTGGCGGGATGGGAAAATTCCCAGCTGCTCGATATACCAGTTGTAGAGTGGCCTGTGCACCTCGAATTCAAGGGTGCAGATGGAATGGGTGATCTGTTCGATGGAATCAGACTGACCATGTGCAAAATCATACATGGGATAGATGCACCAGTCATTGCCCGTCCGGTGATGCTGCACGTGTCGAATGCGGTACATGATGGGATCGCGCATGTGCATGTTGGGGGATGACATGTCGATCTTTGCCCGCAGGACTTTTTCCCCGTCTTTATGACGGCCTTCACGCATTGCCGTGAAAAGGGTGGTATTTTCCTCAACAGATCGATTCCTATTGGGACTTTCAGTGCCGGGCAGGGTCGGTGTTCCTTTGGATGCGGCAATTTCCTCCGCACTCAGATCGTCCACATAGGCAAGGCCCTTTTGGATCAACGTCAGGGCGAAAGCATACAGCTGCTCGAAATAATCAGAGGCAAAACACTCACGGTCCCAATTAAAACCCAACCAGCGCAGATCCGCCTTTATGGATTCGACGTATTCGGTCTCCTCGGTGACAGGATTGGTGTCATCGAAACGCAGGTTGGTACGCCCGCCATAGTCTTCTGCAAGGCCGAAGTTAAGGCAGATGCTTTTTGCATGGCCGATATGCAGATAGCCGTTGGGCTCGGGCGGGAAACGGGTGTGTATGGTCTTGTGGCGTCCGTTTTTAAGGTCATCCTCCACGATCTCTTCCAGAAAATTAAGGGACTTTTCTTCACTCATCTTGCGTTGCGTTGGAGCGCGAAGGTAAGAAAAAAAGCACCTCTCCGGCGAGGACTGATCATGAAGGATCTTCGTCGAATACGGATAGGCTATCCCGTATGATGGCTATGGATTCTTCAATGCCGGCTTCAGTGATCACCAATGGCGGTGCGAACCGGATCTTATCTCCATGCGTTGGTTTTGCCAACAGTCCGTTATCCTTGAGCTTCATGCAAAGTTTCCATGCGGCTTCGGGATCTGCATGTGTCATGACGATCGCATTCAGTAGTCCCTTACCCCTTACAGACCCGATATGAGGAGATCTCAGTTCTTTCAACCTGTCCCGGAACAATCTTCCCATCTTGTCGGCATTGGCAGACAGGTCTTCTTCCAAAAGCACCTCAAGGGCGGCGATGGCCACGCGACAAGCCAATGGGTTGCCTCCATAGGTGGAGCCATGCTCTCCCGGATGGATGGTCATCATCACCGGATCATCCGCAAGCACTGCACTCACCGGTAATGTGCCTCCGCTGAGGGCTTTGCCCAGTATGAGGATATCCGGTCGCACATTTTCATGGTCACAGCACAACATGCGGCCGGTCCTGCACAACCCTGTCTGCACCTCATCCGCAATGAACAGCACCCCCGCATCGGCACAATGACGCTTGGCCATGGAAAGATATCCTTCATCAGGGACCACCACGCCGGCTTCTCCCTGTATCGGCTCCACCAGAAAACCGGCGACATGCGGGTCGGTCAGGGCGGCCTTCAATGCGTCTGCATCATTGAATGGAATGTTGATGAATCCGGGCATGTATGGCCCGAATCGATCGTATGAAGAAGGATCGGTGCTGAACGAGATGACCGCACTCGTGCGCCCATGGAAATTATGGTCGCATGCGATGATCTTCGCCTTTTTGTCGGGGATGCCCTTGACATCGTATCCCCATCGACGGGCGAGCTTGATGGCGGTCTCCACCGCTTCCACGCCGGTGTTCATCGGAAGGACCTTGTCATACCCGAAAAGTTGCGTGATGTATCGCTCATATTCCCCGAGCAGGCTGCTGTGGAAAGCCCTGGATGTCAATGTCAGCTTGCCTGCCTGATCGATCAGCGCCTGCACGATCTTCGGATGGCAATGGCCCTGGTTGACGGCGGAATACCCGCTCAGAAAGTCGAAGTACCGCTTGCCTTCCACATCCCAGACATATATGCCGTCACCCCTTTCAAGGACTACAGGTACGGGATGATAATTATGGGCTCCGTATGTCTCTTCTAAATGAATGGCTTGCTGCGTTTTTGAATGCGCCTGCGCTTGGATCTGCATGAAAATGAATTCAGTAAAGGATGATCTGATTGAGGGATTGACGACTAGGGGTATAAGACTCCGTTAGTGATTGAGCAGATCGAGGTTTGAGCCCAGGAGGGAATGACCGTATGTGCGGTTGGTTTGCATTCGTTGCAAAATTACGAAAAAAATCAATAATCGGGTTTCATGGATTCCTGCCTGTGGATCATATAGTGTTCCGGAAATGACATATCGGGGATGCCATTCTTTGGAAAAATGCCAAACACGGAAGAGCCGCTTCCCGACATGGAGGAATAGATGGCACCCGCATCATACAGTAAGTCCTTGATGCTTGCGATCTCCGGGAACAGCGGGAATACGGTGTGTTCGAAATCATTCACAAGTGTGTCCCGCCACTGGTCCACCGGCATGGCCAGGATGTTTGGTATGTGTATTACAGGTATGGCAGGCTTCACTCCCCTGAACGCTTCAGCGGTACTCACATGAATGCCGGGGTGGATGACAAGGAGTGAAAAATCGGATAGGTTCAGCCCGGAAGGCGTCATGGTCTCCCCGCGACCGCTTGCGAAGCATGGAAGGTTCAAGAGGAAGAACGGACAATCACTGCCGAGTGCAAGGGCATATGTCGCAAGTGAATGATCATCAATGCCGAGCCCGAACATGCTGTTCAGCAATCGGAGGGTGAAGGCTCCATCGGCAGATCCGCCACCAAGGCCCGCCCCGGTCGGGATCGCCTTGTGCAAATGCACATGTATCGGGGGTATTTGGGGGAAGTCCTTTCGGATCAGGTGCCATGCTTTCGTGCAGATGTTGTTCTCAGCTGGGCCATCGACGGGAATTCCCGAGGTGGTGAGTGTCACTCCTGAGGCATCCCCGTGCGGATCATCGATCGGCAGTATCTCCAGCGCATCCCTGATGCCGATCGGATAGAAGGATGTTTCCAGCTCGTGGTATCCATCGGGCCTTTTGCAGATGATGTTCAGGCCTAAATTTATCTTGGCATTGGGGAAAACAACCATCTTGACTATTTGATCGTACGGCGCTTGATCTCATCCCGTATGGAGATGGCCCGCAGATAGTCTTCCTGCTCCAGAACTTCATTCAAGAGCGTGTTCAGGTCTTCTAGTGGCATGGAATGCAGATCTTCTCTCGTGCCGGGCTCTTCGGCCTGCACTTTTTGCTTCATTTTGGATCCTTTTTTCTTTGTGCCGGTATCATCCAGCAACATGCCTGCATTTTCAAGAATATTCTCGAATGTGAATATGGGACACCCGAACCTGACGGCCAACGCAAGGGCATCGGAAGTACGGGAATCTATTTCCACCGTATCTTGTTCATTGCTGCATACCAGCCGGGAAAAGAAAATGCCCTCCTGAAGGTCACTGATGATCACTTCATGAAGCTCTACGTTGAAGGCCAGCATGAAATTTTTCATTAGGTCGTGCGTGAGTGGACGGCTGGGCTGCATTCTTTCCAAGGCCACCGCGATAGCCTGAGCCTCGAACCCTCCTATGACAATGGGCAGCCTACGCAGCCCATTGACTTCACCCAAGACTATTGCATAAGAATGGGTCTGGGCGATGGAGTGGGAGAGTGCGACAATTTCCAGCTCGATCTTTTTCATATACGTGTTTGCGAATGTACGGGAATTCAAACAAAAACTAAATGCCGGAGCCGGCAAGCGATGATTTTCAATATAAAAAGAGGCGTTGAAAGCCTCTTTTTATACACTGTTGCGGCATTGAATACAGCAAAATCAATTCGCTTTAAGTCGTCTGACCGCTTCAATGACCTTTGGCATGACCTCAAACGCATCTCCCACGATTCCATAGTCGGCGGCTTTGAAAAAGGGCGCCTCCGGATCCTTGTTGACGACCACGATGACCTTGCTGCGATTGACACCTGCCAAATGCTGGATGGCGCCTGAGATGCCGATGGCGAAATATAAATTTGGTGCGATGGCAAGTCCCGTTTGACCGACATGCTCATGGTGCGGCCTCCAATGGGCATCCGCAACCGCCCTGCTGCAGGCTGTTGCCGCACCGAGCAGGTCTGCCAAATCCTCCACCAGACCCCAATGCTCCGGCCCTTTCAGGCCGCGTCCGCCACTGATGACCATCTCCGCCTCCGTTAACGGCACTTTGCCGCTGACCTTACTCGTCGATTTGAAGGTGAGGCGGGATGCCGGTGATGATATCGTCATGTTCAACACCTCAGCGGTGCCTGCACTTTCGGCGATGCCGTATGCATTCTGATTCAGTGTGATGATTCGAATGGGGGTGATTATCGATACGTTCGCGTATGCTTTTCCAGAAAAGACACTCCTTCGAACGCTGAAGCCACCCGCAAGATCCGGAAGGGAAACAGCACCCGCAACAAGACCGGCCTTGAGCCTGGCGGAAAGCCTCGGCGCAACCGCTTTTCCGGTGATGTTGTTGGAGAAAATGACCGTATCGGCACCGGTCTGCTGAACGGCTTCTGCAATCACGGCAGTGTAACACCTGGCATCCATGTGCTCTAAGCCGTTGTCAGGTACATGATGCACCTTCGTTATGCCGTATTTCCCTAGTCCGGAAAGGCTGTCCAAGACCGGCCCTAAAACGATTGCCTCTGCAACCGTACCGGTCAGTTCGGCGACTTTAGCACCATAACTGAGGGCTTCGTATGTGGATTTTCGGATGTGTCCTTCTGATTGGTCTGCAAATATGAGTACTGACATGATGTATGTGCTTTGTGTGCTGTTTGAAAATTGTATACAGGTATTCAAATGATGCGCGCCTCTTCGTGCAACAGGCGTACAAGCTCCTCCGGGTGATCTGCGGAAATGAGTTTTACACCTGACTTTGCCAGAGGCAATTCAAATGACTGTATCGATGTGAGGGATGCTGCGGGTACCGGCACAACCACTTTCAGGGGTTTGCTTCTGGCAGCCATGATACCTCGCATGTTGGGGATGCGTGCCTCGGCCATCCCTTTCTGGCAGGAAACGACAAGGGGA
Organism: uncultured bacterium; assembly: GCA_903957405.1. GTDB lineage: Bacteria > Bacteroidota > Bacteroidia > Chitinophagales > Chitinophagaceae > Pollutibacter. Next base: position 5,826 of record CAJBPC010000113.1, read on the forward strand.
AGGACGGCTTCGCAAATCTCCTCTCCACCTTCAATTTCACGGGTGACAACGGCTTTCCCTTGTTCCATATCAAGCTTCACGGCCAGACTCACATAATCCATATCCAACAACTCTGCAACCATCCCGCCGATGGATGCACCGTTGTGGTCTATCGTTTCCTTACCGGTCAGTATTAGATCGAAACCTCCGTCAGCAGCTACTCCGGCGATCTGTGAAGCGATGAAAAAACTATCCTGACCCTCGGCATCCACCCTGATCGCTTCGTCGCCTCCCAATGCCAAGGCCTTCCGAATGATCGGATCCGCATCCGCACCCCCCACCGTCACCAATTGGATCTGTACGGTAGGGTCCTTTTCCTTCATCTCAATGGCCCTGACAAGTGCGTACCATTCATCGTAGGGATTGATGATCCACTGTACCCCTTCTGATGCAAATTTCGTGTTGTTATCCGTGAAGGCTATTTTTGCCGTCGTATCCGGCGTCTTGCTGATACAAACAAGGATTTTCATGCCATGGTGGTTTTATGGTGTCAATCTGAATTAAGGTTGTTTATGCAACTATTTCAATCACAAATTTAATGACGCCTCCGTTATCTGCAATCTTTTGTCACCGTTAATTTTTTTCAAATGGACAGGATTGACATACTCAAGTCTTTCATCTCCCAGTCTCCGGGTGACCATTTCAGCCGTCATGCGTTGGCACTGGAATACATCAAAGCAGGGGATGATGTTTCGGCGAGGGAGCAATTTGAATGGATCCTTGCAGCCGACCCGGGATACATTGGTTCTTACTACCATCTGGGCAGATTACTGGAGCGTCAGGGAAATCCATCCGCTGCACAGGCAGTGTATGAAGATGGCATCCGTGCCGCGAATATGGCGGGTGACAGGCATGCTGCGGGTGAATTGAGGTCTGCACTGGATAACGTCGACGATCTGGTTTAAAACAAAAACATTGACGCGAGAAACCGTATTATCTTCTTTCCTCGCCAGATTTATGGCCTTTGTGCGGCAGGAAAATCTCTACAGGCCAAACGACCTTTTACTCGTGGCTGTCAGCGGCGGCGTGGATTCTGTCGTGTTGTGCGACCTGCTTTCCCGAAGCGGTCATGACTTCGAAATCGCACATTGCAATTTCAACCTTCGTGGAGAGGAAAGCGATCGGGATGAGTCGTTTGTCCGTACAATAAGCCGGAATTACGGAAAGATCCTTCATGGCAACACATTCGATACGACCCGTTTCGCACAGGAAAAAAAATGCTCGATACAGGAGGCGGCACGGACTTTACGATACGAATGGTTCGCCGAGATCATCAAGGTCCGAAACGGTGACATGCGCCACACCGGTGCGGTGATGAAGCTGCTGACAGCGCATCATCTTGATGACAATGTGGAAACTGCTTTCATGAATTTCGTGAAGGGCACAGGCATTACCGGTATTCGGGGCATGCTGCCGGCAACCGACAAGGTCGTCAGACCGCTTCTCTTTGCCGGAAAAGAAGAGATCCTCCGCTATGCCGATGCAGCTGGTCTTCACTGGGTCGATGACAGCTCGAACCTCGAGGAAAAATACAGCAGGAATTTCATACGAAGGAATGTCCTTCCGCTCATAGGGGAAATTTACCCGATGGTTGACAAGAACCTGGCAGAGAATATTGCAAGGTTCAGGGACATCGAGATCTTATATGGGTTATCCGTTGAAAGGTTGAAGAAGGGACTGCTTTCACAGAGCGGTTCGGTTTGGCGGATCCCTGTTGAAAATCTTCGTCTGACCCCCGGCGTTAGAACGATTCTTTGGGAGATCATCCGTCACTTCGGTTATTCCGCCCGTCAGGTCGACGAGGTATCTTCCCTCATGGACAGTGAAACAGGCCGGTACGTGGCGTCGGCTACGCACAGGATCCTGCGGAACCGGAACTGGCTGCTGATCTCTCCCGTCCAGTCGGCACAAACAAACGTCTTCCTGATAGAAGAAACAGTGCCGGATATCGTTTTTCCCGCGGGAACCCTTCGTGTCAAGATCATCGGGCCCTTGCTCAAAGATGAACTCGATGCAGGAGCGGACATCACTTTTCTCGACCATCGGGACATCAGATATCCGCTCATTCTTCGAAAATGGAAGCAGGGTGATTATTTTTATCCCTTGGGCATGCGGAAAAAAAAGAAGATCTCGAGGTTCCTGACGGATGCCAAACGCAGTCTCCCGCAAAAAGAAAATGTGTGGGTGCTGGAATCTGACAAAAGAATCATCTGGGTTGTGGGTATGCGTCCGGATGATCGTTTCAGGATCGGCCCGGGGACTGCGAGCATCCTCAAGGTGAAATGGCTGAAGGAAGAAGGATGATGAACCCGGGACATCGATGAGACGCTTCAGAAGACTTCCATTAGAAACCGCTTCAGCAGATCAAGATGCGAGAACGCACGGCCCGCCACAAGGGTGAACACGACGCCATACACGGCACCCCAGAAATGGGCATTGTGACCAATATTGTCCCCGCCTTTCTTGGCAAAATAATATGAGAATCCAAGGAATACGAATCCGAAAACATAGCCAGGTATGTCTATCGGAAAAAAGAAAAACCGGATCGGCATCCCGGGGACGATCACGATCGCGGAGAAGATCACGGCGGACACGGCTCCAGATGCACCCAGCGCCCTGTAACCTTGATCATTGCGGTGCTTGATGAAATCATGCAGCGATGCAAAGACTATCGCACTGACATACAGAAATCCGTATAGAATTTTTGATTTTTCGCCGAAGACCGCCGGAAATAGTGATTGCTCCAAAGCCATGCCGAAAGAATACAATGAGATCATATTGAACGCCAGGTGGAAAAGGTCGGCATGGACCACCCCCCCCGAAATAAAACGGTAATGCTGCTGATATCGTGCCACCATGTATGGCCAGAACAAAAGGTCGTTCCTCAGTTTTTCATTGTTGAAAGCGGGAAATGATACAATCGCGGTTATAAGGATAATGGCTAGGGTGATCGACATGCACCAAAAATAGTCAGGATGACCGGGATTGCATCAACGATGATGGTATTTTTCGTTGCGAAGGATGCTGCATGCCCGATAAAGCTGTTCAGATAACAGGAGTCTGACAAGCTGGTGAGGAAACGTCAGCCGGGAAAGCGACCACACATGATTTGCCCTTTTAAGGACCGATTCATCCAATCCGAAAGCGCCTCCGATCAGGAATACAACCCTCTTGGTGCTTTCATTCGCCCGGTGCTGAATGAATGCTGCGAGGTCAACGGAGGTCATCTCCTTGCCATGTTCATCCAGCGCAACCAGGAAATCATCCTTTTGCAACCATTCAAGAACCGTTTTACCCTCGCTTGCCTTGAGGTCTGCGTCACTGAGCATGCCGGTGTTCTTAGGCACCGGAATGATATGCCACTCCAAGGGAAAATACCGGTTGATCCTTTTGGAAAAATCCTCCAGTCCCTCCCGTATGTAGGATTCATGATTTTTCCCTATGGTCCAGATATGAAGCTTCATATGTGTAATGTTAGTCAAAATAAACAAGAGCGACTCTCCCACGGATTCGAAATCTTAACGCGTATCCCCATCCTTTCCAGCGTCAGAAATATGATTGTTAACGATAATATTAACCGAAACATAACAATGATTTAACCTTATCCCTCAAATACCCATCTCAAGGCGGTCATATTAACATTTAATCAACAAATATCAAACAGGACGTTGGACTTCCGTATTTTTTGAAAACTTTGCAACCATCAACATCAACA
>CAJBPC010000114.1 GCA_903957405.1 uncultured bacterium
CCCAAAGTGGAGATGGCGAAATTCACCCCCCCCAAAGTGGTGAAGGACGAAGAGGTGAAGGAAGATGAAAAACCACCGGAGATAGAGAAGCTGGAGGATACCAAGATCGGTACCGTGAACCAGGAAGGTACAAAGGATGAAGGCATCGTGGCACCGCCGGTAGAGGACAAGGGTGCAGTCATCGAAGCCCCGAAACAGGACGACGAAGACAAGGTTTTTCAGAAAGTGGAGATCGATGCTGAATTTCCAGGTGGAAACTCAGGATGGACACGCTACGTCACCCGTGAGATTGAACGCAACATTGACGAACTACAGGATGACGGTCGATCCGGTACGGTGGTGGTACTCTTCATCGTTGACAAGGAAGGTGCTGTGAGCGATGTTCGCGCCCTGCCATGCAATGAAGCAGGCGTGGCCAATTGCCTCGGTCCGGGTACAAAGCTGGCAGACATCGCATCCAATGCGATACGCCGTGGACCCAAATGGAAACCCGCCGTACAAAACGGTCGAAATGTGAAAGCCTATCGCCGTCAACCGGTCACATTCCAACTCGCAGAAGAGTAATTTAATCTCAATGGCATATCCTAAGGTTACCTGTAAAAAGGTGACCTTTTTTTTTGCACCTTCCATCCGGATATTTCGATCGCTGTAATCAGTTAACCCCAGGCAACCCGCATCTAACGCAATGGTGTCCATCCCGAAAAATACCTGGATCCATCGGTGAATGCATGGGCGGTTGACAGGATTTTTCACAGCAAAAGGCCCCCCATTCGGCAGGATTGCATGATTTTTCACAATCCTTCCAGCAGCGATGCTCCTGAATGACGGGATGCTGCAGCGAACTCCAGAAGACAATCAGCTGATTTTACACATGCGCTTAATGGTTTGGACCCAAAACCATCCGACGTGCGTCTTTTCGCTGTTCATGAGTTGGCATCATGGCAAGGGTTGGAGTTTTGCCGGGTATGAGCGTGCTCCTGTCCTTGAATGGATTTGCAGTAACGAAAATCCGGATGTTGAACCCCGGATCATTTTATCCTCGAGGAATCCCTTATCACGAGCTTTGTCATGTACGACTTGATCACCGGGGTGAATTCACCTGCGGATTCAATCTGATCTATCAGCAGTTTTGCAGCCATTCGGCCCATCTCCAGGGCCGGTTGTCGCACACTGGTCAGGGTTGGAGACATGAGGGAAGCTATCGGTTCGTCATTGAATCCCACGATTGCGAGATCCTGGGGAATGCGAAGGTTGAGTTTTTTGGCAGCTTCCATCGCTCCGATCGCTACCCGGTCGCTGATGGCGAAGATCCCATCCGGCCTGTTCTTTTGTTTGAGCAGTCGCAGCGCGGCTTTCATGGCATGGACATGGCAGAACTCGCAGTGCACGACAAGGGTTTCCTCCACTTTCCGCTTGTGCCGGTACAGGGCCATGTTGTAGCCGTCCCTTCGTCGGTTGCTGATCAGCAGATCTTTGGGGCCTGCGAGGTAGGCGATCCTTTGACAGCCGCTTTTGATGAGGTGTTCTACGGCACTGAAAGCGCCGGCAATGTTATTCACAAAAATCTTTGAACACCTTATATTGTCACTGACCCTGTCGAACATCACGACCGGCATCTGAGCCTGCAGATCCATGAGATGGTTCAGTTGCCGGCTGTATTGTGCCAATGAGATGAGCACACCGTCGACACCGCTTCGCTTCATATCGATGACGTTCCGGATTTCCTTTTCTTCTGACTCCAGCGACTGGCTGGCAATGACCGTGTACCCCCGCTCCGATGCTTCATCCTCTATGCCCTGCAAGGCAATGGAAAAGAAGCTATACCCCAGGTTTGGCACGACCACTCCAATGGTACGGGTCTTCGCATGCAGCAGGCTAAGGGCTGCTTTATTGGGTTGGTAGTTCAGTTTTTTTGCGGTCTCCCTGACGAGTTCCTGCGTGTCCTTTCCGATCTCCGCACTTCCCTTCAGGGCACGGGAAACCGTGGATGGGGAGACGCCTAATAATCGCGCGATATCCTTGATGGTGACCTGTTCCATATTGGTTATTGACTTTTGAGATCGCAGCCATCCACTTGGTGGATCGCTGAGACGAATATCGTAAAGAAATCCGGTTGACCATTTTTTGTTGCGCTGCGACGTAGGATCAGGATAGTTTGTCTAACTATTGCGAGCCCCACCTTATACAGATTTAATTTACGCAAACGTTTGCGTTGCATTTATTAATACCCATGCATCGTTTAATTGGAAAAATGTGTCCATATTTACGATGCAAAATCGTTTATGCATTGGGTATAAGCGATAATTTGCTTTCGACTCATAACAAACCACTGCTATATGAAAAGAACAAAAAGCTGCATGCAGCAAGCGCGGTCCCTGGCATCAGGGCTGTTTTTGTTTCTACTCCTCCTCTTCGGCAGCAATGCGAAGGTCATGGCACAGGACCAGGGAGTAACGGTAACAGGTGTCGTCACCTCCGAGACAGGCGAATCCCTCTCCGGGGTATCTGTTTCGGTCAAAGGTGCAGCCTCAAAAGGAACGGTGACCGGTTCCGACGGGCGATTTTCGATCAAAGTGCCCAGTGAAAGGGCAGTCCTTCAATTTTCGATGACCGGCTATGTTGCAAGGGAACTTGGTGTGGCCAATAACCTCGACATGAACGTCGTGATGGCTGTCACCGCGGGTGACATGTCGGAGGTCGTTGTTGTCGGTTATGGTACACAGAAGAAGCAGACGCTGACAGGTGCGGTCGCACAGATCAAGAGCAGCGAGATCAACACCACCAAGAGCACCAGTGTGGTGAGCAATATCCAGGGGAAGATCCCGGGTGTGCACATCCGCCAGCAAAGTGCAGAGCCGGGTCAGTTCAACTCTTTGGTGAGCATCCGCGGCTTCGGTGCGCCGTTGCTCGTCATCGACGGGGTGCCGCGCGATGGAATGTCTGACCTTGAGCGTTTGAATCCAGAGGACATAGAGACCATCTCCGTCCTAAAAGATGCCGCAGCGGCGATTTACGGGATGAATGCCGACAACGGTGTGATCATCGTGACTACAAAAAAAGGACAGAAAGGCAATGCCAAGTTTGCGTACACCGGTTACTACGGTTTCAAACAGCCTACCAGCATGCCGCAAATGATGGATGCTTATTCGTACCGCAGGATCCGGAACGAGGCACAGACTAATACCAAACTCGCTCCGCTTTTCTCTCAGTCTGAGATGGATAAATGGGCCTCCGGATCGGATCCCTTGTTCCAGGATTATGACTGGGTAGGCAATACCCTACGGGATTTCACATCCCAGCAACAGCATAACCTGTCGGTTTCCGGTGGTAGCGACAATGTGACCTACTACACGAGTTTCGGACTTCTTGCAGACAACGGAATCCTGCAGAGCGACATTCAGCGGTATCGCAAGTATAATTTTCGGACCAACGTCACCTTCAATCTGAACAAGAACCTGAAGGCCATCGTCACGTTCGCTGGAAAGGTCGACAATAACAACGGCCCGGAGATCTCTTATTTTTGGCTTTTCAAGCCGATCATCATCGCGGACAGGGCCATTCCTCCAATGATCCCGGGCACGAACAATGTGACGCGGATCCCGCCTGATTTCACCAATCCATATGCCCTCATGACCGAGTCCATCTCCGGCTATGAGCGCTACAAGAATATTCAGTACCAGACCCAATTGGAGCTTCAGTACACGGCACCATTCCTGCCCGGTTTGAAACTCGGGGTACTGGCTGCCTATGACGGTAATAACAACAACTACTCCAAGCTTTCAAAGGCTTTCAACCAGTATGACCTGCTGACTGGTGCCGCCACCCTGCGTGGTCAGAATCGATATTCCAGTTCCATGAACCAGTTCACCCGAACGGTCGTACAGGCAACTGCGAACTACAAGACCACCATCGCCCGCGATCATAATGTTGGTGCCACATTGGTTGGTGAAATGAGGGGTCTGCAGAGCGATGTCATCGGCGCTACCCGGTTTTATTCAGATGTTTATACATGGGATGTTCTTGATCAGGGCAGTCGTACCGGTATGGAGAACAATGGAAACAGGATCATCCAGCGTTACTTGTCACTCCTAGGAAGATTCAACTATGACTACAAGGGCAAATACCTGCTTGAAATGGCTTTCCGCGAGGATGGATCATACCGGTATGCGCCTTCTAAGCGGTGGGCTTTCTTCCCTTCAGCATCTGCCGGATGGCGCATTTCGGAGGAGAACTTCATGCGTAAGTCAGCTCCCTGGGTCAGCAACCTGAAACTTCGTGCTTCTTATGGCATGATGGGTGCCGATGCGGGTAATCCATTCGAATATTACCTGGGTTACAGCTACGGTTCAATCGACCGGGGATATGTCTTCAACAATGGTGTCCTCACCGCAGGCATGGTCCCTCCCGGTGTACTCAACGAGAACCTCACCTGGATCAAGACCAACACCGCCAATATCGGAGTTGACCTGAGCATGTGGGATGGCAAATTCAATGTAGTGGCCGACTGGTTCCAAAAGAACAGGAATGGCTTGCTCGCCACAAAGCAGCAGTCTGTTCCGAATACCTTCGGGGCTTCCTTCCCGCAGGAGAATATCAACAAGGACATGGTGCGTGGTTTCGAGGTGATGGTATCCCATCGGAATAAGATCGGAGGCCTGCGTTATGAAGTGAGTGCCAACATGACCTATGCCAGAAAGTACCTTGTCTACAGCGAGCGTGCGCCCTATGCGAGCACCATGCAGAAATGGAAGGATGCCTGGGGAACGGATAGCCGTGTGCTTGGCCGCGAGTGGGGATACCTGGTCGATGGGCGTTATACGGATATCAAACAGTACCAGACCGCTCCGCTCCTCGGCGGCGCCCTTGGCAACTCCATGATGCTGCCCGGCAGCTATCGTGTACAGGATGTCGATGGCAACGGAATCATCGATGGCAACGACCAGATGCCCGCCTTCTGGTCAGGGCAGTACCAGAATTTCGCCGGCAACCCGCCGCTGCAGTATGGTGCGACCATCAATCTGTCATACAAAGGATTCGACCTGAACGTCTTGTTCCAGGGTGCCGCCCTCTTCACGGTCGTGCAAAGTCCGAACGACGTATGGGGTTACGGACGTGCATCATATAATACGATGTGGGACAAGTATACCGATCGCTGGCGCCTGGAGGATGCTTCCATGAATCCATATGATCCGAATGCCAAGTGGATCCCGGGTGAATTTCCCGCACTGCGCTCCAGCTTCAACAACACCACGGACGGTCTGACCACTGAAAACTGGAGGATCAATGCACGTTTCCTGAGGCTGAAAAGCATGGAGATCGGGTACACCGTTCCCAACCAGATCCTCCGCAAGGCAAGGATCGAAAACCTGAGGTTATATGTCAATGGTTTCAACCTTGTCACCTTCGCCAGCCAGCTGGCCAAGCACCTGGATCCCGAACGTGAGGAAGGTGCTTATGCAGCCGACCTGACATATCCGCTGATGAGGTCCTTCAACTTCGGCATCAACCTGAACTTCTAAATGATCGAGATCATGAAAAAAATATCGATATACCTCACCTTGCTCATCACGGGACTGACCTTCGGCTCGTGTAAGAAATACCTCGAAGTGCAGCCACTCGACAAGGTTCCGGTGGAACAATTGCTGCTTGATCCGAACGGTATCAAGGTGCTTCTTGCGAACCTGTACAGCCGGATGCCGGTGGAGGACTTCAAATACAATCCTGCACAGGGGTTCAACTATCACCGTACTACCAGCCAGAGCAACTATGTCGAACCCGGTTTCGGCACGACTTACTTCACCGATGAGGCCACACTGTCGCAAGGCTCCGGTGTGGGTCCCGTCGGGGAAGGATTCTGGGCTTATGATGCCATCCGACAGACGAATCAACTGGCAGAGCAGCTGCCATCGGTGACGACCATCACGGAAGCCCAACGCAATGCGATCATCGGCGAATGCCGCTTCATCCGCGCTTATATTTATTTCCAGCTGGCGAAGCGCTATGGCGGTGTTCCCATCATCGAGAAATCCCTGGAGTACAAGCCCGGGACAGACAACGCCGAACTGTTCATCCCGCGCAGCACCGAAAAGCAGACGTATGATTTCATCCTCAACGAGTTGGAGGAAGCGTCCAAGACCATGCAGGCTTCATACTCGGCCGTCGACGGCCCGGCCCGCGCCACCAAATGGGCGGCACTGTCTCTAAAGTCACGGGTCGCCCTCTATGCGGCATCCCTGGCCAAGTATTGGAACAGGGCTCCGCTGGTGGGGGATGCTGTGACCCAAAAGCTCGTGGGTGGCATGTCTTCTGCCGATGCTGACGGTTACTATCAGCAATGCATAGACGCTTCTGCTGCAGTCATCACCAATTCCGGTAAAGGCATCTTCAAGCCTACGCCGGCAAACCGTGCCGAAGCGGCAAAGAACTACCAGGACATGTTCCAGTCACCCGCACTGGCCGACATCGAAGTGCTCTTCAAGAAATCATATGTCGATGGTATCACGACCTTCTTACAGGGGCATAACAATGACTTGTACTACAACCCATCACAGACCAATACCGGCGGTATCTACTACGGTCGTTCCAGTCCGACACTTGACCTGGTGGATCTGTACGAAGACTACACCGACAATGGCCAGGGCAACAGCGCCCGGTTGGTGACGCGCAACGATGGCAACGAAAACGATGTGGTGGGAGATCCCCGCAACGTGGATGTCAACAAGCCCTTCAAACTCTATGACAACCTGACGGACATCTTTGCCGGTAAAGACGCTCGTCTGCATGCTTCCGTCATTCTTCCCGGATCGAAGTGGAAGAACACGACGATCATCATGCAGGGCGGACTGATCAAGCAGGACGGATCGAAGGTTGTGTATACCAATTCCAGTGCCCTCGGTAAGGATGGCCTCACCTATTGGTCGCTTGGTGCGAGCAGCGGCAACGGTTCGGCAGGATACTCCGGTTTTGCGGGCCTCGGCCTCAGCGCCGGCAATAATTACACGGTCTCCGGTTTCTGTCAGAAGAAATTTACACAGGAAGCCGTGAATCCGCCCGGCAGCTATTTCGCATCCACGCTTGACTTCATCGACATGCGCTTGGCCGAGGTTTACCTCAACTATGCAGAAGCAGCCATTGAGAGCGGTAAAGGCAGTGCCGCATTGGCCGCCACTTACATCAATGCGCTCCGCAAACGTGCCGGACATGTCGATAACATCCCCGCAAC
>CAJBPC010000115.1 GCA_903957405.1 uncultured bacterium
ATGTTTTGCAATAGACATTTGGGATTAATTTTGTCAAACTCCGGAAAATCATCCATTCCGGTTTCGATAACGCATAATTGATAAAAAATATGAGAATCGCAGTTGCCAAAGGAGATGGAATCGGTCCGGAGATCATGCAGGCAGTCATCTCGATCTTCGATGCACAGAAAGTTTCGTTGGAATACGAATATGTGGACATGGGAAAATGGGTCTTCGATAAAGGATATTCCACCGGAATGACACCGGAGGCTCAGCATACGATCGAGACCTTGGGCATCCTTTTCAAAGGTCCGATGGAGACGCCAAAAGGAAAAGGTGTCAAGAGTGTGAACGTAACTGCACGCAAGACTTGGAACACATACGCCAACAAACGTGTTTTCCAAACACTGCATGGTGTGGACACGGTATTCAGCAAAGCCGGTATACCGATAGACATCACCGTCGTCAGGGAAAACATAGAAGATACATACGGAGGAATCGAGCATATGCTCACGCATGATGTGGCGCTTAGCCGCAGGTTCATCACGAGGCCGGGAAGCCTTCAGGTGATCCGATACGCCTTTGAGATGGCCAGAAAAAAGAATACCCTTCGCATCACATGCGGACACAAGGCCAACATCATGAAGATCACCGACGGACTCTTCCTCGAATGCTTCTACGAAGTGGCCAAGGAATATCCCGAGATCAAGGCGGATGACGTGATTGTGGACGATTTATGCATGAAACTCGTCACACGTCCTGACCAGTTCGATGTGGTGGTGCTCACCAACCTCCAGGGAGACATCGTCAGTGATCTCTGTGCAGGACTGGTGGGGGGCCTGGGCTTTGCTCCATCAGCCAATATCGGGGATCATATCTGCATTTTCGAAGCTGTACATGGGACTGCACCCGACATCACGGGAAAGAACATTGCCAACCCAACGGCGCTGCTGCTGAGCGGATTGGCGATGCTGCGTCACCTGGGACTCATGGAGAATGCCGCCATCATCGAGAATGCACTGCTATACACCCTCGAGGAAGGCACAAGAACGGGTGATTTTGGCGACCGCTCCAAAACAGCCCTGAACACATCTGAGTTCGCACAGGCCATCATCTCGAATTTTGGGAAAAAACCTGCACATGGAGAGAAACCCATGCTCCCAAACAAACCTGTGACACCTACAACATTCAGGCTGGAAAAGAATCCACTCATCATGAGTAAGGAGATGGAAGAAGAAGTGATCGTAGGTGTGGATATTTTCATCGAAAGCAGCGAACAACCTACCAATGTGGCCACTAAATGCCTGTTACACACAACAGACCTTTTCAAACTCGTGACCATCAGCAATCGTGGCACGCAAGTCTGGCCCAAAGGATCTGTCTTCACCAATCTGGTCAACCAATACCGCTGCCGATTCGAAAGCATCGGCGATCAGCCGGTCACGCAAATAGATATCATCGAACTGTATAAACGCCTGACACTGGACTTCAAAGTCTGTTCCACAGAACTCCTGAACATGTGGGGAGGCAAGAAGGCATACAGTCTGGCGCAGGGACAGTGAGCAAAGCGTTAACAACGACAGCCCACATTCAAGAATCAATAGCCGGATACTGCATATGAATAAAAAAAATCAGGCTGACTCAAAAGGGTTAGTCTACAGTACGGACCCGAATTTTCGTCAGGATGCACCCTATGAGGAAGTCGAGACCCTGCCGCCCGCAAAGCAGAAACTGAGGATGCATTTAGAGACCAAACACCGCGGCGGAAAGACCGTCACAGTAGTGGATGGATTTGTGGGAAAAAATGATGACCTGGAAGATCTTGGGAAAAAGCTGAAGACTTCCTGCGGTACTGGCGGATCGGCTAAAGACGGAGAAATCATCATACAAGGCGATCACAGGGAAAAAATAAAAGCCTGGCTACAG
>CAJBPC010000116.1 GCA_903957405.1 uncultured bacterium
AAAAAGTCGAAGATGTCATCAAGTTCAGCGAGATGAAATTCAATTTTGGCAAGATCAAGCAAGGCGTTCCCGTGACCCATGATTTCGCCTTCACCAACATCAGTGAAACCCCCGTGATCATCGAGAATGCCACGGCATCCTGCGGTTGCACCACTCCTGCCTGGCCGCAACAGCCCGTCATGACCGGCAAGACCGACAAGATCAAGGCTGGATACAATGCCGCTGCTGCGGGCGCATTCGAGAAAGGCATCTTGGTAAAAGTGAAAGGAATCGACATCCCATTCGAGATCAAGATCACCGGAGAAGTCGTACCGAACTGATTCTGTCGGTTTGCACATGATCATACTGATTCCGGATCGATGTGAGAGGCCCCTTGTCCCCGACATGGGGCCTTTTACATTCGGGCATGCTGGATGAACACTTCCCGCACCTGCTTCGGGTCGTTGATGATCTCGTAAAACTCCCTGACATAATCCCATGCCTCCTTCCGGGTTCGGCGGTCAAGCCCTTTCATATCCATGATCATCGACCGGATGGATTGTTCATGAAGCTTGAACAATCCGATCGCGGCGTCCAGTTCTGTTTTCGTGCGCGGATACCCCCGATAGACCCGCACGGTGACGGACTCAATACCGAGGCTTTCTTCCGGAACCGCATAGGATGCGTTGACAAATCCGCAGTAATCAAAATCATAAGGAACGGCAATCGGATAAGACATCGAGTCTTTCTTCGGGGAGATCAGTTTGACATTATGCTTCGCGGAAACCGACCAGTCGGTATTTCCGATCATGTACTGGAAAAGTGCGATCAATGTCATTTGGCGTCTGTGGGTCATTTCTGCATGCGGCACTTTGATGTCGGTCTCCCGGCTATCGTTTCGTTTCGCCATGTCATCGACATCTTCAATGATGAAACCGGGTTGTATCAGGGGACGGCGGTTTCCTTCGCTGTCGGTGAATCGCATCGTCAGCAGCCTCACTTTGAAGCTCTTTTCCGTGAGCAGGCTGAATATCCGATAGGCCAGATACTCTTTGAGGACAAGCATATCGTATGCATGTCCTTCTCTGCAGGAAGTGACGACCTTGAGTTTCCCCTTGAATGCGGAAGATGCGTCGGGATGCGTCTGAAAGTCGAGCATGACAGAAGGCATTTGACAATTCTCCCTGCGGTATTCCCCCCTTGCGCGCAATTCGATGTCCTCCCGTATGACCGAGCTATCCGGCAGCACAAGACGAATGGTAGCGGCTTGCAGTTCGCCCTTGTCGGCTTTTCGCAGAAGTCGGCGCATATCGGTTTCCACATCCAGCTCCAGCGGTTCATCGCCGCCGAAGAGCCAGTTGTCCTTTTCTCCCTTCGGTTGCGGCTTTTCCCCATCGCTGTTTTTTTTCTTTTTTTCGGTCAGGGACGAGGCGGTATCGGCTTTAGCGTGTTGAGCGCAGACGGCTTCCGTGTTGATCAGCAGCATCGTCGCCACCAATACAAGATAGACTATGGATATGCCTGCGGCCTTCAGTATCATGACGCGAAATTGCCTCTTCCGTCTTCCCCAGCCAATGACCGGCTACATGACGGTCGTCATGCATTTCCGAAGTAGGCAGAACGACTTGGAAGGATAGGCCAATCAGTCTACTTTTGTCCTATGCCACAGATATCCCAACGCGGCCTGCATATGCCGTCATCCCCCATCCGGAAGCTCGTGCCGTTCGCAGAAGCCGCCAAAAAGAAAGGTATAAAAGTGTACCATCTCAACATCGGTCAGCCTGACATCGAGACTCCGCCGGCGATGTTCGATGCTATCCGGCATGCTGACATCAAGGTATTAGAATACAGCCACAGTGCCGGCAACGAGAGTTATCGCGTGAAGCTCAAGGAGTATTACAAGACGGTGGGGATCGATGTCGATCCCGGTCAGATCATGATCACGACGGGCGGCAGTGAGGCGATCATCTTCGCGTTCATGAGCTGCCTCAATCCGGGCGACGAAGTCATCATTCCTGAACCATTCTATGCAAACTACAACGGGTTCGCCGTGATGGCAGGCATCAAGGTGGTGCCGATAACATCCGGCATCGAAACGGGATTCGCACTCCCCCCTATCGAGGAATTCGAGCAGGTCATCACACCGCGCACAAAAGGCATCGTCATTTGCAACCCGAACAACCCGACGGGATACCTGTACAGTTCCGCCGAGATGGAGCATCTGCGCACGATCTGTCTGCGACACGACCTATACCTTTTTTCGGATGAGGCTTACCGTGAGTTCTGCTATGGCGGGACACACCTTAGTGCCATGCAGCTGGAAGGCATGGAGCAACACGTGGTATTGATGGACACCATATCCAAGCGCTACTCTGCATGCGGTGCCCGCATCGGTGCGCTCGTCACAAAAAACAAGGCGTTGTATGACACCGCGATGAAATTCGCACAGGCGCGCCTCAGCCCACCCGGACTTGCGCAGATCATGGCGGAAGCGGCAGTGGATCTGCCCGGTGATTATTTCGACAAACCCAAGGCCGAATATCAGGCAAGGCGTGATCTTTTGGTACAGCGGCTCAATGCGATGCCTGATGTGTACTGTCCAAATCCGGGCGGGGCTTTCTATGCGATCGCAAGGCTTCCGATAGATGACAGTGATGTGTTTTGTCAGTGGTTGCTCGAGTCGTTCTCATTCGAAGGACAGACGGTGATGCTTGCCCCGGCGACAGGATTCTACGGAACACCCGGTCTGGGAAAGCACGAAGTGAGGCTTGCCTATGTCCTCAACCTCGAAGCGATCGGCCATGCGATGGACTGCCTGGAAGCGGCATTGAAAACATATCCCGGAAGGATCTGACGTCTGGGGGTCGGAACGGGCCTTGGAGAAGCATGCGGGTGAAAACGAATGCAAACATGCGTGTTCATGCCTGATCCCAACCACAAGTATGGTTGTAAAAAGTCCGTCCCATTGCCATCGTGGCCACCCCCAATGATCCACTGCTGTTCCGTTCGGGTGGCAAAAGTTTTTTCTGAATGCAGTCATCCGCAGCGCAATCCCGCATTTCCTCCGCATGTCATAAATCCCTCAAATGAGAAATACCCATTTCAAACACCACCTGCTTTTCATCCTTCGACTCAGCTGCCTGATTTTTCTCGTTGGCGCCTGTGATCCATCAATGGCGCAGGATGGTGCGACCGACCTTTCTCAGAGGATCCGATTCAGGAGGTTGTCGGATGAGCCATTCGTGCCCCGAACGGGCAATACATTTCACAGTGTCCTTGTGGCGAACCCTGCCGTGGCTGCATTCAAAGGGAAACTGTACTTCATCTTCCGAGGGCAGGATGAGGGAGGTAAGGACCAGATTGGGATGTGGACGACCCCGCTGCGCGGCGCAGATGGCATCCATTGGAAAACCCATCACAGGAATCTGATCATCCCGGTATCGAAGGAGGCAAACGCGCCGGACAACAACCATGTCCTCGATCCGGCAGTCGTCGTGAGGGTGGACTCCTTGTACGTCTATTACACGGGAAAAGCGATTCACAGGGATCCGGATCATTCGATCAACCTCTCCGTCAGCGGTGACGGGAAGACCTTCCACAAATCCCACGTGAATCCCATCATCAGCAAGGCCATCGCACCGGAAGTCGTCGTGCACAAGGGGCTGACCCATATGTTCTACCAACGGCTTCATCCGGACGGCTACTGGGAAGTGTATGCGGCAACAAGCAGCAACGGCATCGATTTCGACACCGCACAGGAACGAAAAGTCTTCGAACCGTCTCGAAAAGCGGGAGCCTTCGATGCATTCAGCGTTGCGACCGTCCGCATCTTCAGGGAAGGCGAGCATTACTACATGACCTATGCCGCATGCAGGCGGTACATGGATTATCCTGAGAGCATCGGACTTGCCAGGAGCAAGGATCTGATCCACTGGGAGCGGTACGCACATAACCCCATATTCACCAGAGGTGAGGCCGGCAGCTGGGATGAAGGTGCATTGTGGTTCCCGACCGTCAGGAAGTTCGGAGACCGGTACGTCATGTGGTATGAGGGTGCCGGAACGGGCCTTGCAGCGACAGATGATTTCTCCCGAAAAGCCTCTGCAGAAGCCAGGGAAAAAGAATACGGCGGGTACCTGAAGACTTCATTTTCGCAGATAGGGATGGCGGTCTTTGACGGCAGTTTCCGTGCGCTTTTCAAGTGATTTTTTGTTACGTCATCCTGCTGTTCGCAAGATGTTCGAGTGCGCCTTTCTGCTCAAATGAAATCGCCTGTGGGATATTCATGCGATACACCAAGCGTTGATATTCGGAAATCCCCCTTTAATTTCGCAGACATGAAAACTCCCTTGTCCAGATTGCGCGTTGTCGGAGATATCGAAGGTGTATCCTACCTTCTCTTGCTCGGGGTGGCCATGCCCTTGAAGTACCTGGCCGGAATGCCCCGGGCCGTGAGCCTGGCCGGTGGAATCCACGGTATCCTTTTTGTGGCGTTCATGATCACCCTTGTGGATGTTTGGCGCAGGTCGGGATGGTCGTTCCTGAAGGTGTTGATGGCTTTTGTATCCTCACTGGTTCCTTTCGGCACATTTATCCTAAGCCGGCAGATACGCAAGGAAGAACGCGCAATTTGACCTATCTTTACTTACATTCAACCAGAAATTCTTTTGAAGTTCACCGATTTCAATTTCCACGAAAGTTTACAGGAAGGCATCATGTCGAGCGGATGGGAAGATGCCACTCCCATCCAGGAGCAGGTCATCCCCATGATCCTTGAAGGCCGCGACATCATAGCATCGGCGCAGACGGGCACGGGTAAGACCGGGGCTTTTCTGTTACCCATCCTCCAGAAACTCATCACCGGTTCTTCGTCGGACCACCACATCAACGCACTCATCATCGTACCCACGAGGGAGCTGGCGGTGCAGATCAGTGGTCAATTGGACGGCCTGACTTATTTCACCGATGTCAGTTCGATCGCTGTTTACGGCGGCGGAGATGGCAGTTCTTTCGTCCAGGAGAAGTCAGCCCTTTCGAAAGGAGCCGATATCGTCGTCAGCACCCCCGGCAAACTGATATCCCATATCAATATGGGGTATGTCAAGTTGAAGGAGTTGTCATATCTGATCCTTGACGAAGCCGACCGCATGCTTGACATGGGTTTTCACGACGACATCATGCGGATCATTTCGAGCATTCCGGAGAACAGGCAAACCCTGCTTTTTTCCGCGACGATGCCGTCAAAGATCCGCACCCTCGCCCAGAAGATCCTTAAGAATCCCGCCGAGGTGAACATTGCCATTTCCCGGCCACCGGAACGCATCAAGCAGGAGGCGTTCATCATCTATGAAACACAGAAGAACCCTCTCGTGAAACTGCTTCTGAAGCGCAGTACGTTCAAATCAATCCTCATATTCTGTTCGAAGAAGCTCAGCGTGAAGCAACTCACGCGGGAACTGAAACGGGCGGGCTTCAATGCCGAAGAGATCCACTCCGACCTGGAACAATCGCAGCGGGAAGAGGTTCTCCGTCAATTCTCCAGCAAACACCTGCCAATCCTCGTGGCCACGGACATCCTCAGCCGGGGCATAGATATCGACCAGATCGAACTGGTCATCAACTATGACGTTCCGCATGACGGTGAGGATTATGTTCACCGGATAGGTCGTACCGCAAGGGCGGAGACTGATGGAACGGCATACACATTCGTAACGGAAAAAGAACAAAACAAGATGGCCCAGATCGAGAAACTGATCGGGCGCGAAGTACCGAAGTCAAAAGTACCCGATGAACTCGGACCCGTACCGAGCTACCAGCCAAGGGAGAGACGATCATCCGGTGGTGGAGGTGGCAATGGCGGCGGCGGTGGCCGCAGGAAGCCGTTCAGAAGATGATGACGATCTTATAATCAACATAAAAAAAATGCAGCGCCGACCCTGGACGCTGCATTTTTTTTCCCCGAATCGCAGGGCGTTATGCTGCCTGTTGTTTCTTCCACCTGCCCAATGCATCATCGACGGCTTTGCTGAGCTGGGAGAAGTTAAATGCCCCCGTGAACCGTTCCCCATTGATGAAAATCGCCGGTACATCCCGCACCCCGAGTCCAAGCCCGTCGAGAAGGTCTTCCCTGACGGTCCATCCAAAGACCGAATCGGCGAGATTCGCGATGAAGTTCTTGTCTTTCACGCCCACTTCCACGGCGTAACCCCTCAGGCTGATGCTCCCAAGATTCCTGCGGTGCTGGAAAAGAAGGTCGTGCATCTCCCAAAATTTACCATGCTGGGCTGCGGCAACAGATGCCTCCGCCGCCTTATGCGCCCGCTGATGGATCTGAGTGAGCGGAAAATGACGAAACTGGAATTTCAACTTCCCCTCGTAGGAGACCAGCAACTTGGAAATGACCGGTTGCAGTTTCGCGCACTCCTCGCTTTCATAATCACCGAATTCAACGAGCGTCACGGGTGCTGACCTATCCCCCACCCAGATGTGTTTTGGCGGGACGATGTCGATTGTTTTGTTCTTGTGCGACATGTTTGTTTTTTTATCGCAGAACAATATCGGGAGATCCACGTCACCGGGTTCCACTCCCTGCCACGATTCATGCGAATGGTTCAAAAGACGGATGACAGACGATGTGATAAAACCGGGCCATC
>CAJBPC010000117.1 GCA_903957405.1 uncultured bacterium
CAAGGCTTCGTTGCTCGGAAGGAGTTGTTCGTAGGTCTTCATGAATGGCGCATGCTGCGCATACCAGACATCAATGGTCTGACGCAGGTCTCCGAATCCCGTGCCTGCCAGCGGATGTTGAGTAAAGATCGAGGTGCCGGCCTTGAGCGAAAGCATGCGCGGGGTGTCGGAAAGTCCTTCAGTATATCCATCTCTCGTATAGTGCTGAAAATCCCAAAGCGAGAACCTCAGACGATTCCTGAATGTCGGAATCAGAAACCAGGCTGCCAGGGGAATCATCATCAACAAGGCTGCAGTCTTCCGTATGACCGGTCTGTGAAAATTAAGAAAGAGCGCGATGCCGACTGCAATGTATGACCCCAGCAGACCCGTCCTCGAGGAAAGCAGGTGCAGGAAGAAGGCTGTGAAAACGACAAAGAGCAGGAGCCCCTTCTTCTCATAATTTTTTGTACTCGCCGTGGTTTTCATCCATCTATGCAGCATCCATGCAAAGACGACAGCCAATACCCAGCCGTATCGTACATGATCGTTGCCCATATCAGCCGATAACACCTTTGCCTCCAGGTACATTTGCTCCAGTTCCGCGGCTTTGAGGACGAAAAGTGACATGGTTTTCAGCATGCTGAGCAAGACAACGGTCAATCCATAGTGCATGAGTATTCTCAGTGTGTTTTGAGGGATTTCCTTAAGCACATTGCAACAGAAAGGGATGGCCAATAGTGGGAACTTGTCTTGCAGGATCGAAAGCCACCGGAGCTTATCGTGGCTCCAGATGCCTGATATCAAGGGAATCACGAATAGTAGGGACATCATCCACAGGTATGGGTTCGCCATAAAATGCTTCCATTTTTCACGGACCGGTCCTGCTGCAAGTGCCGACACAATGAACAATCCTGTGCCGATGGACAGCAACGCCCTGCTCCAGAACAGCCCTGTCCACATCACCGCAATGCTCAGCGGGATCGCAAACGCCGTGATTCTCCGTCTTCTCTCTTTCAAATCGTTATTTTTACATGGACTTTCATTGAACGAAAATAGAACGCAAAAGCGGAAAAAGTACATGAGACATGCGGCACTTTGGCAGGGAGCTATGGACGGGGATTTCAGGAGCATTGCCCGGTGCATATCCCTGTTGGAGAACGAGCGGGCAGGGTATGAAGAACTGCTCCGGGCGATCCCGTCTGGCATCAAGCCATTTGTGATCGGTGTCACTGGTCCCCCGGGGTCCGGCAAAAGCACGCTGGTCGATGGTTTGATCGAAGAGCTAACGGCATTGGGTAAACGAGTTGCAGTCTTGTGTGTGGATCCTTCATCCCCGTTCAATTTCGGGGCATTATTGGGTGACAGGGTGCGCATGAGCCGATGGTACAATCATCCGGATGTCTACATCCGGTCACTGGCATCAAGGGGTTCATTGGGGGGGCTTCATCCCTCAATCCTCGAGATCACGGATTTTCTGTCCGCATGCCCGTTCGATCACATCATCATCGAGACGGTGGGAGTGGGACAGAGTGAGGTGGAGATCGCCGGACTTGCGGATGTCACAATTGTCGTGTTAGTACCTGAGGCCGGAGACGAGATACAGACCATGAAGGCCGGGCTCATGGAGATTGCGGACATTTTTGTGGTCAACAAAAGCGACCGGCCCGATGCGGATGTTTTTGTCAGGAACCTTCATCTCATGATGGGTTCTGGAAGGTCGTGCGAAGAGAAAGGGATACCTGTGATAAAAACGGCCGCATCCAGGCACGAGGGTTTGTCGGAGCTTAATGAATGCATCAGTGATATGCATCTGATGAAGCAAAAGCCTGAGATACATGCCTTTCTGATGGCTGAGCGTGCATATCATCTCATACAGAAAAAACGGATGAAAGACATCCAAAAAGATGAACTTCGCAGGCAGATAGTTCGTGCCATTCAGGATGGCGATTTCAACCTTTACACATTCATTGATAAATTTTAATACATGGAACAGATACCAAATGAAGGATTTCCAAAGGCAGCCAAATGTGAGCCGGCCTGTGTGAAAGTGGAAGCGGGCAAGACCTATGCCTGGTGCACTTGCGGACTGAGCGAAAAACAACCTTTCTGTGATGGCCGTCACAAGCAGATCGAAGGTGCGCCATATCAGAGCTTGAAGGTCACATTCGAGAAGGAGGAAGAGGTTTGGTTGTGTCAGTGCAAGATGTCGAAGAACCCGCCATTCTGCGACGGCAGCCATAAACAAATTACAGTGTGATTGGTGGATTGAGGTTTGGGAGGGATGAACTCTTGAATGGCCTTGTTCTTTTCAGGTCACGATTCACCATTCATCCCACCCTTTAATTTTATTTTTATGCAGACAGATTTTCTTGTGATAGGCTCCGGTATCGCGGGCCTAACCTTCGCATTGAAAGTTGCGGAAGCGAGGCCTGATAAGAAGATCATCGTCATGACCAAGACCATCTCAGACGAGACCAACACCAAATATGCGCAAGGGGGTGTTGCAGCGGTATGGGACGAGGATGTGGATGATTTTAACAAGCATATCGAGGATACGCTCGTGGCGGGTGACGGGCTTTGCAGCCGAGAGACCGTTGAGATCGTGGTGAAAGAGGGGCCCCGCCGTGTCAGGGAGATCATTGAATGGGGCGCCAGGTTCGACAAGGAGCCTGACGGAGACTATTCACTTGGAAAGGAAGGCGGGCACAGTGAGTCCCGCATCCTGCATTACAAGGATGTCACCGGAAAAGAGATAGAGAGGGCTTTGCTCGAGGCGGTCCAAAAGCGTCCGAACATCGAGGTCTTAAGCCATTGCTTTGTGGTGGATCTCATCACGCAGCACCACATGGGTTATCTGGTCATGAAGTCGACGCCGGACATTGAATGTTACGGGGTTTATGCGCTCGATCTGGAGACACACAAGATTGAAAAGATACTCGCATGCGTGACCTTGCTGGCAACCGGAGGAAATGGCCAGATCTACCGGACGACGACCAATCCCTCCATTGCGACCGGAGACGGTGTGGCAATGGTCTACAGGGCAAAGGGAAGGATTGAGAACATGGAGTTCATTCAGTTTCATCCGACGGCGCTCTACGAGCCTAACGTGAAAGGGTACTCATTCCTGATCACCGAAGCGGTGCGGGGCGACGGGGGAATCCTCCGGAACCAAGCCGGGGAGGCTTTCATGGAGCGATACGATGAACGAAAAGACCTTGCCCCGAGGGATATCGTTGCGCGTGCGATCGACAGTGAGATGAAGATCCATGGTACGGAGCATGTGTGGCTGGATTGCAGGGAGATGGACACGGAAAAATTCCTGCATCATTTTCCGAACATCCATGCAAAATGCAAGAGTATTGGCATCGATGTGAGTAAGGATATGATACCTGTTTCACCCGCTGCACATTACAGCTGTGGTGGCATAAAGACGGATGTATACGGCCGCACGAGCATTCGGAATCTGTATGCCGCAGGTGAGTGTGCATCCACGGGCCTTCATGGTGCCAACCGGCTTGCCAGCAATTCGCTGCTTGAAGCGATGGTGTTTTCCCATCGAAGCTACCTTGATGCGGTAGCTCAGATCGACGGGATGTCAACCAACCAGGATATTCCCGACTG
>CAJBPC010000118.1 GCA_903957405.1 uncultured bacterium
ACCTCCGGATTTCTGATACATAAGGATTACCTGTACAACACCAAATACTTGTGGCTCTCGGCGTTGATCTGGGTGGGTATCTTCATCAAGATCCTGCTGACGCCAGAGATACTCTACGGATATAATTTCCTGAATAAAACCATCGATACCGTCACTGAAAAGCTGGCGCTTCATACTGTTTGGAAGATCGACGGAACGGTGACCCCGATCACAAATGAGAAGGACAGGAAGTTAGGTGACAAGCTTTCTCCATCGGTCAACGCGTACATCCACGGGATCGAGGATCTATCGTTCCACAAACACGCTTTTAGGAATCCGGACCTTTGTCTTGAAGACATCGCCGCCGTGATCAACATCCCGTTGAGCCACGTCCATCACATCTTCAAATTCCATTGCTACGAAAGCTTCACGGATTACAAGAAGATCGTGCGCATCCATGATGCCACCAAGCTGCTCGAAAACGGCTATCTGAAAGAAAAAACCATCGAATCGCTCTCGGAAACCGTCGGATTCTCCTCTTATGTCACGTTTTATCTGGCATTCAAAAGCATCACGGGCATGTCGACGCAGGAGTATGCGAAGAAGTTTCAGTTCGGCACGAGCAAAAGGCAGAAGTAGCAGGCGTTACCAGCCATGACGCTAAGCCCACTGTCTTTTCTTCGCGCCATTGCGGTAAAGTCTCCGCACTGCGTAGGAAAAAGAGCTTAACAGACTCTTAACCTTCGAAATACAAAGACCATAATAGGTCAATCAATCAACGAAATCTGTCCTGAAAAAGGGGGGATACGCAACCATGAGCAAGGATCCGACAACCATTGATTTTATTGAATTTCTCAAAGACCAAAACGAGACTTGGTGTCATTGAAGATTTGTACTATTTCTGATGCAGTGAGTGCTCTTCTGTAAATGGAGACCTGTGCTATATTCCCGGTTAATGGTCTGCTGAAACCCTGAGCCCGTCCCAAATTCAGGGTATTTGAAGATACAGTTCGATCACTGGCGATACTTTTATTCAAAACACCATTAATATAAATATCCAGTGTTGTGCCTTGAACTCCGGTAAGCATATACCATTGACCAACATTAAGTATTGAAGCATCAGTATGATATTGTGAACCATTATAAAAGTAAGGTCTGTTATCATTTAAAATGGCTAAATGCCATGAATTAGTTCCGCAATCAACAATATGTTGAAATTTTGAGCCGGTTGTAATTTTTACCCAGGCATTTACTGTTATCTTTCCGCTACCCATCGAAGGCGTTCCGCAATTTACATGATCGTCCACTCCATCAAAAACAATAGCCCCTCCATCAGCACTACTATACGTCGGTCCATTCACAAGAGTTCCATTGTTCCCTAAACCACTCAGATCAGTCCACGTTGTTCCGGAACCTGCATAAGAAGAAGCGTTTCCTGCATCCAGGTGTAAGATCAAATTTGCAGCCCAGTTTTTCCAACTTGGAGATGCCGAAGTTCCAATATTGGTTTGGACAAGTTTTACATCCGTATTAAAAATGGTTAAGCCTTTTGCCG
Organism: uncultured bacterium; assembly: GCA_903957405.1. GTDB lineage: Bacteria > Bacteroidota > Bacteroidia > Chitinophagales > Chitinophagaceae > Pollutibacter. The sequence continues at coordinate 1,535 of CAJBPC010000118.1, forward strand.
GACTACTAATGGCATCGCGCTGTGCAGCAGTCATACGAGGGAATAGCATTCCTTGGCTTGTACTTGATATCTCTAAAGCTGAATTGGCATTGGGCGTGGCTGTTCCTATGCCAACTTGCGCCATACTCAACAGTGAGCAAGTGAGTACAAAAAGGAGTGTTATGATCTTCTTTTTCATATTTAATTTGAACTTGAACCAACAGTCTCGTTCAACTATATTAAAACGTCAATACTACCCACATCGTGCCATTATGCAGCCTTACTTGATCAGTAGTAGTATTATAGTAGACCATACCAGCTGCGCCAGTTGGATCTGATGCTGATCGAGGCAACAAAACACCTTTTGTTGTAGACATTACATCTAAAACAGCATTTGCATTAGGTGAAGTCGTACCG
>CAJBPC010000119.1 GCA_903957405.1 uncultured bacterium
AAATTAAGATAAAGAGTAGGATGACTATTGCTGAATCTATGGGAAGGCAGTAGGTTTACACAGATAAGCATGAAAGATAAAAAAGACAAGACCCCATGAACTTTTTACCCGTCCTCTATTGTTGGGCTCTTCTGGCATCTTTGGTGAAAACTGAGCCACCCGTGGAAGGATCACCCTATTCGATCATCATCGACAAATCCGATTATAACCTGATGCTTTTCGAGGATGGTGAGTGGTTGGCCACCTATCCGGTGGTATTCGGAAGCAAGAACCAGGAGGACAAAAAAATGGAAGGTGACCGTTTGACGCCTGAAGGCAAGTTCCGCATTACGTTGAAAAAATCCCACAAGGATTGGGGATATTTTCTGCTGCTGGACTATCCGAACAAGGAGAGTGTCGAACGGTTCAATGAAAGGAAAAAAACCGGAGCGATCCCAAAGTCTGCACGCATAGGCAACGGCATAGGCATCCATGGCACCCGTCCGCACGAGGAATACGCAGTGGATAAATACATGAATTGGACGATGGGCTGCATCTCGGTCAAGTACAGTGAAATTCAAGAACTGTACGAAATGCTGCCCATCGGAACCCCCGTTGAGATCAGGAAATAGACGGCACCATCAATGGATAAGCCTGCCGTTGGATATCTCCTGCACCACTTGGGGTTCTAGCAGGGTGGAAGTGTCTCCCAGATTTTCCGTCTCCCCTTCTGCGATCTTCCGTAAGATCCTGCGCATGATTTTTCCGCTCCTGGTCTTTGGAAGGCCCATCACAAACTGAATCTTGTCAGGCCTGGCGATCGGTCCGATGATGCGGCTCACGGTATATGCGATGTCACGGCGCGTGAGTTCTTCGTCGCCATGCATATGGCCGTACACGACATACGCATATATGCCCTGGCCCTTGATATCATGGGGATATCCGACCACAGCACTCTCTACAACGCCGGCATGCATGTTGATCGCATTCTCCACTTCTGCGGTGCCGATCCGATGTCCGCTCACATTCAGTACGTCATCGACCCTGCCGGTGATGCGGTAGAAGCCGTTTTCATCCCGCATGGCGCCATCACCGGTGAAATAAAGCTCAGGATAGGCAGAAAAATAGTTCGTCTTGCAACGATCGTGATCGCCGTAGGTCGTGCGTATCACAGAAGGCCATGGGGAACGGAGGCAGAGGTTTCCAGAAACATTGTTACCCTCCACGACATGGCCATTCTCATCCACCAACACAGGGTCGACACCCGGAAGGGGGAGCGTCGCAAAGGAAGGTTTGGCAGGTGTTATACCGGCAAGGTTGCTGATCATCACACCGCCCGTTTCCGTTTGCCACCAGGTATCCACGATGGGGCAGCGACGCTTTCCGACATGCTCATCATACCAATGCCAGGCTTCCTCGTTGATGGGCTCTCCCACGGTTCCGAGTACACGCAGTGAATCAAGCTGCTTGCCGTGCAATGGTCCCAACCCAAACGCCATGAGGCTGCGGATAGCCGTAGGCGCAGTATAGAGGATGTTGACCTTGAACTTATCAACAATATCCCAGAAACGGCCGGCATCGGGCCAGGTGGGAATACCTTCAAATAGAAGCGATGTGGCACCTGCACTGAGGGGTCCGTAGACGATGTAGGAATGACCGGTGATCCATCCGATATCGGCTGTGCAGAAATGAACTTCCTCCGGCTTGTATTGGAACACGTTCACGAAAGTGTAGTTGGTATAGACCATATACCCTCCGCATGTGTGAACAACGCCCTTGGGCTTGCCCGTCGAGCCGGAAGTGTAGAGTATGAAGAGCGGGTCTTCCGCGTCCATCTCCACGGCAGGGAAGGCGGGGTTGCCAAGGGTTTCCACTTTGTGGATCTCATCCTCCCACCAAACGTCCCTTCCCTTGATCATACTCACCGGGGTTCGGGTGCGGGTCAGCACGATGGTCCGCTTGACGAACGGACAAGCGATCAGGGCATCGTCGATCACATTCTTCAGAGGTATATCCTTCGCGCCACGGAAAGCACCATCGCAGGTGACAATGAATTCCGCCTTCGCATCCTGAAGACGGTCTGCAATGCTTTGCGCAGAGAAACCGCCGAAGATCACAGAATGGATGGCACCGACCCTTGCACATGCCAGCACGGCAATGGCGAGTTCAGGTATCATCCCCATGTAGATGCATACCCTGTCGCCTTTACGGACACCATTGTTATGGAGCACATGAGAAAACTGGTTGACCTTGAAATGAAGCTGGTTGTATGTCAGGATCCTGTGGTGCTCATCAGGATTATTGGGCTCCCAGATGATGGCAGGCATACTACCGCTCTTTTCAAGATGCCTGTCAAGGCAATTCTCCGTGATGTTGAGCTTTCCACCTTCGAACCACTTCACATTCGGCTCCGTGAAATTCCAGGACAGGACATTGTCCCATTTTTTTCGCCATGTGAAACTCGATGCGACCTCTCCCCAAAAAGCGGCAGGGTCTTCGATGCTTTTTTTCCACGCAATCTGGTATTCTTCGTAAGAACTGATCTGATAAGGGTATGACATGTTGAGGATAAATGAGAATATGAGCGAAAGTTAAAAAATATTCCACATCCCTGCCCTTCGGGAATGTGCAAATATTTATATTGGGTGCTATTTGGTACCATAAGCCTCATCGTTCTAAAAAATATCGGCACAACAACATGAATCTTAAAGGTCCCGCACAAACGGGAAATCCCATCTGGAAAGTCATTGGCGCTTCATCTGTAGGCACTTTGATCGAGTGGTATGATTTCTACATCTTCGGAAGCCTTGCGCCGATCATTGCCGCGCAGTTCTTCCCCAAATCCGACCCTACGGCCGCGCTGCTGGCGACACTTGCCACATTTGCTGCCGGTTTCATCGTCAGGCCATTCGGGGCACTCGTCTTTGGCAGACTCGGTGATCTTGTAGGACGCAAATATACTTTTCTGCTGACACTCATACTGATGGGTGGATCCACCTTTGCCATTGGCCTGGTTCCGGGATATGAAAAGATCGGCTTTGCCGCTCCGATCATCATCCTCCTGCTGAGGTTGATTCAGGGCCTGGCACTGGGCGGTGAATATGGCGGCGCAGCGACATATGTGGCGGAACACGCACCCAAAGACAAAAGAGGATACTACACCAGCTGGATACAGACGACTGCCACCCTGGGGCTGCTGTTGTCCCTGGGAATCATCCTTGGTACCCGAACCAGCCTTGACAGGAATGAGGCCCTTTCGATTCAAAAATTCGAAGACTGGGGCTGGCGGATCCCATTCCTGCTATCGATCGTACTGGTAGGCGTATCCGTATACATCCGGCTACGGATGAAGGAGTCACCCCTATTCACTGAAATAAAAGCAGCCGGGAAAATCTCGACAAACCCGCTCAAAGAGAGCTTCATGCACAAGGCCAACCTGAAGATGGTCCTTTTGGCACTTTTTGGCATGGTGATGGGTCAGGGTGTCGTGTGGTACACAGGCCAGTTCTATGCACAGACTTTTATGGAAAATGTATGTCGCCTGGACTTCGGACAAACACGCACCATCCTTATCTGGGCCATCATGCTTGCGACGCCTTTATTCATCCTGTTCGGTTGGTGGAGTGATAAGATCGGTCGAAAATGGATCATGCTGGCCGGCATGCTGTTGGCAGTGGCAACATATCGACCCATCTATCAGACGATGCTTGAGATCAGCGAAACGAAAGGTCAGACCACCGACCCTTCCCTGAGCCGAGTGGAAAGGAGCATCATGCCCTCCGACAACGCAGACTTCAGCCTGGTGCATGTTACCACCCATTCGTATTTCCAGAACGGCATCACGGAAAAGGAAATCCGCAGAGACACTTTGTTCAACGACAACAGAGCCACCGGCACCGGCATCGGGAAAACGAGTCGTGAACTGCCCGACAGCAAGTACTGGCTGATGGTGCTGATGGTTTTCATACAGATCCTGTATGTGACAATGGTATACGGACCGATCGCGGCCTTCCTCGTGGAGCTGTTCCCTACGAGGATACGCTATACGTCCATGTCTCTGCCATACCATATAGGCAATGGTGTATTCGGCGGACTCACCCCCTTCATCGCACTCTTACTGACCACCATCCACACCACAGACCCGCTTGTGGGTCTGTGGTATCCGATAGGCGTCGCCGTCGTTTGCCTCATCATCGGAACGCTGTATGTGAGCAACCGGATAGATCCTAACGTAAACGATTAACCGAATATCATGAATCAAGTCAAAAAATACGGAGGCCTGATATGGATGGCCATGTGCCCGTTGGTGATATGGCTGCTTGCCGCCACTGCAATGGAGGAGATCCGAAAGCATCCGGTGATCGATACAAAGATCCAGTGGGGCGTGTTCGTGATCGTCTTCATCCCCATCTCACTCGGGCTCTTTTTGTTCGGCTGGTTCGCCTGGAAGGGCGAATACGACCACCTGCCTGAAAGTTCCGATGAATTGATACAATAATCTTCGTGACAGGTCTCCGGAAATTTGTGATGTCCAAGCGGGGATTGAGCAGTGCCGGTCGCCTGACATGATGCATCAATCACAATTGATATGTCGATTGAAATCACGCATCTGATGAAATCCTACGACGGCAAGAAGGCCGTTGACGATATAAGCTTCTCTGTCAAGAAGGGGGAGATCACTGGATTTTTGGGACCAAACGGTGCGGGAAAATCCACCACGCTGAAGATGATCGCCGGCTATCTCAAGCCTAACAGCGGGGATATACGGGTATGCGGGATTCCGGTGTGGGATAATGCCATGCCGGCCAAAAGTCGCATGGGCTACCTGCCGGAGCTCAATCCCCTCTATCCGGACATGTATGTGCGCGAATACCTCGGCTTCATCGCCGGTGTGCATGGCATGGGTGATGCCAAAGCAAGGATATCAGAGATCATTGAAATGACCGGGCTGACACCTGCGGCAGCAGGCAAGATCGAAGTTTTGTCGAAAGGCTATAAACAGAGGGTCGGCTTGGCGGCAGCATTGCTGCACGACCCGGAAGTACTGATTCTAGATGAACCTACCAGCGGATTCGACCCGAACCAGATCGCAGAAATAAGGGAGGTGATCCGTTCACTGGGACAAACAAAGACCATACTCTTTTCATCACACATTCTGCAGGAAGTCGAAGCCCTCTGCGAACGGGCCATCATCATTCACCAGGGGAGGATTGTTGCCGACGACCGGATATCCATCCTTCAAGCTGAAAGCGGCAGCAAGCGCTTGAAGGTGACTTTTCGTGAACAGATACAAACATCAACCCTTGAAAGCCTAACAGGTGTTGAATCCCTCAAAAGCGAAGATCTCCAAACCTGGACCATCCAGACGGGAGATACCGATGCACTCAGCAAGCAGTTGATGGAACTGTCTTTGCAGCAAAGCTTGAATATCGTTTCTTTGCAGACCGAAAGCGGATCACTGGAAGAGATATTCCGATCTCTTACTGCGTCAAAAGCATAGAAATCCCAGCATTTACAACCAATTAAAACCAACCTCAACATGAGTTACATTACGGACGTGCATGCAAGACAAATCCTCGACAGCCGCGGAAATCCCACGATAGAAGTGGATGTGGTGACTGAAGACGGTTCCATGGGAAGGGCGGCAGTACCCTCGGGAGCTTCAACCGGCAAGCACGAGGCTGTTGAGTTGAGGGATGGTGACAAGTCCGTGTACATGGGTAAAGGTGTACTAAAAGCAATCGACAATGTGAACGATATCATAGCTGACCAGCTCATCGGCATCAATGTGAACGAGCAGGCGCATATCGATCACATGATGATTTCGATGGATGGCACTGAAAACAAGTCAAAACTCGGTGCCAACGCCACACTGGCCGTATCCATGGCCGTTGCAAAAGCAGCAGCCCAGGAAAGCAAACTTCCTTTATTCCGCTATCTCGGGGGTGTGAATTCCACCATTCTTCCCATTCCGCTGATGAACATCCTCAATGGAGGTGCACATGCCGATAACAAGATCGATTTCCAGGAATTCATGATCGTTCCGGTAGGGGCATCAGATTTCAGTGAAGCATTGCGGTGGGGTGTGGAGATCTTCCACGAACTGAAAAACGTACTGAAAAAGAAAGGGTACAGCACCAATGTGGGTGATGAAGGTGGATTCGCTCCCGATATACAAAGCAACGAAGAAGCCATCGAGACCGTACTGATGGCCATCGAAGCCGCCGGCTACAAGCCCGGACTGCAGATAGGCATCGCCATCGATGCCGCTACCAGCGAGATGTACAACGATGCCGATAAGACATACAAATTTTATAAGAGCAGCGGAAAAGTCATCAGCAGCGATGAGATGGTAGCATATTGGTCAGAATGGGTATCGAAATATCCGATCATCTCCATCGAAGATGGAATGGCAGAGGATGACTGGGCAGGATGGAAAAAACACACAGATGCGGATGGATCCAAATGCCAGCTTGTGGGTGACGACCTGTTCGTAACCAATGTGAAACGCCTGCAAAAAGGCATCGATACCGGCGTGGGAAACAGCATCCTCATAAAAGTCAATCAGATAGGCACCATTACGGAGACCATCAATGCGGTGCAACTGGCACAGAACAACAGCTACACGACCATCATGAGCCACAGGAGTGGTGAAACGGAAGACACAACGATCGCAGACCTCGCCGTGGCATTGAACTGCGGTCAGATC
>CAJBPC010000120.1 GCA_903957405.1 uncultured bacterium
AAAAATATATAAAAGGGGATTCATCCCAAACCATTGTCGAAATTCGGAAAAAACTCTTTTTGGCAGGAGATCTTACAACCGATGATGGATCAGCATTATTCGACGACAACCTGGAAATCGGTGTGAAATCATATCAAAGGCGTTATGGCTTGACGGAGGACGGAGTCATTGGCCCAGCAATGATACGGGAGATGAATGCGCCATTGTCAAAAAGATTGCAACAGATCGTGGTGAACATGGAAAGATCGAGATGGATCGGAGCTGATCCGGTTGGGGAACATCTGGTCGTGAATATCCCTCAATACCAGTTATTGGTGTATGATGGCGACTCTTTGAGTTGGAGCTGCAAGGTCGTAGTGGGAAAAGAGGCTAATAAAACCGCCATATTCCAGGGCACACTCAAATATGTAGTATTTAGTCCTTATTGGAACGTACCAGCCAGCATCCTTAATAAGGAGATTCTGCCAGCCATACGCAGGAATCCAAATTATCTGGCTGCGCACAATATGGAATGGAGTGGTAAAGGTGTCAGACAGAAACCAGGTGAGAGCAACGCACTGGGTCGCGTCAAATTCCTGTTTCCGAACAGCTTTAGCATGTACCTGCACGATACCCCTTCGAAATCATTGTTCAACCAGGATAGAAGGGCTTTCAGTCATGGTTGCATAAGGGTTGCAGAACCCAGAAGACTTGCCATTCATCTGCTAAGAGACGATCCCTATTGGACCCCTGAGAAGATCGACAGTGCGATGAATAATGACAAAGAAACATATGTCACCTTGAAAAAAAACCTGCCCGTTACAATCGTATATTTCACTTCCTGGGTTGACGCCCAAGGCCGAATCAACTTCCGGGATGATGTGTACAAAAAGGATGCCCGTGTGATGGATATGATTTTTGCAAAAAAATAAACGCGCAATACCATATTTTAAGAAAATAATTTATCTTTATTACACAGTCGGTTATAGAAACCGATGCGTGAGTGCTAACCGATGACATATTGACACGAATAAAAAATCAAAAATGAACATTTACGTCGGCAACATGAACTTCAACCTCAAAAATGAGGATTTGTTCAATCTGTTCTCTCAATTCGGAGAAGTTAGTTCAGCCAAAATCATCAACGACCGAGAAACAGGACGTAGCAAAGGATTCGGATTCGTTGAAATGGAAAGCTCCGAAGAAGGTCTGAAAGCCATTGCCAGTCTTAATGAATTCGAGGTATTGGGAAGAAAATTGATTGTGAACGAAGCGCGCCCACAAGAAAGGTCAGGCGGTGGTGGCGGCGCACCCGGAGGTGGCTTCCGCAAAAAGTTTGGCGGAGGCGGAAATGGTGAAGGCGGTGGTGGTTACAGAGGCAACAGTGGCAGTAGGGATCGTTACAACGATTTCTAAAAAACACATATCATTCAAAAAAATCCCGGAAATCCGGGATTTTTTTTTAACCCTTCATCCGAACAGAAGGACTATGACGAAGGTCTCTTTTTCGCCAATCATTGCGGGTTGCATGAATTGGGGCATATGGGGTGTCCGATACGACCCCAATGGCTACTTGAGCATGATAGAGAAATGCATCGAAGCTGGAGTAACCACTTTCGACCACGCTGACATCTACGGCAGTTATACGACGGAAGCTGAATTCGGAGCGGCACTTCGGATCTCCCCATCCATAAGGAACCGGATCCAACTGATCACAAAATGTGGCATTTGCCTTGTGTCACCGAACCGTCCAACGCATCAAATAAAGCATTACAACACGTCCAGTGATCATATCATCAAATCAGCGGAACAATCCTTAAAGAATTTCCATACGGATCATTTAGACATGTTTTTGATCCACAGACCGGATCCGCTTCTTGATCCAGAAGAGGTTGCGGAAGCTATTTCGATGTTGAAACAAAGTGGTAAGGTGCTGCATTTCGGAGTTTCGAACTTTACTGCGAGTCAAACGGCCCTGTTGCATCAATATCATACGATTGAAACCACCCAGGTGGAAATATCCCTTTTACATACCGAAGCCATACACAATGGACTGCTAAACCTCTGCATCAGCAAGGGTATTTCGGTACAGGCATGGTCGCCATTGGCCGGAGGAAAACTGCATAGTGACCCGGACGATGAACGATACCGACGCATCCTGGCAGTAGCAGGTATCCTTTCAGAGAAATATCAATCCCATGCTGATCAGATTCTCTTGGCTTGGCTCATGCAGCATCCTTCAGGCATCTCACCCGTCGTTGGGACGACAAGACTTGAACGCATCCATTCGGCAGTAGAAGCCTGCAATATTCATATGACGCGTGAAGAATGGTTCATGTTGCTTAGGGCTTCGAGTGGTCGAGAAGTGGCATGATGAAAAATGAATATAAATGTCAAAAAAAGAAGGGAATCCAAACGCCAAGAATTGATGAGAGATAAACCCTTGGTTGCCACGAATGTAAAGCCTAACGAAGTTGTGTGAAAGAAAAATGGGAGATGATTTTATACTACTTTTACGAAAAATCAGTAGATAATGTTCCCTATTGGTGACGACAATTCAGACCGCCATTTAACCCCTGTTGTGAATTATGTGTTCATTGCCCTGAATGTATTTGTCTTCATCTTTCTCCAGGGAATGGGTAATAATTTGGGTTTCACGTATTCCTTTTCTACGGTTCCGGCAGAGATATTAAGTGGAATGGATATCATTACAAACGGTGAATTGATCAAGGACCCGCAGACCGGGCAAACGTATCAGTTACCCGGCCTTGGAATGACGCCTATTCCGGTTTGGCTCACAATGGTATCATCGATGTTCATGCATGGAGGATGGGGCCATCTTTTGGGAAACATGCTTTTCCTGTGGATATATGGCGATAACATAGAAAATCGCCTCGGTCATTCGCGATACTTGTCTTTCTATCTATTATGTGGCATCCTTGCCTCATTGAGCCACGTATTTGCCACTTCCTTGATGACCCCTCAAAACAT
>CAJBPC010000121.1 GCA_903957405.1 uncultured bacterium
AATAGAGTTTTATTTTTACCGGATCATGCAAAAGGGGCAGAAGAAGAAAGTGACCTTGAAGGATATCGCACAACGCGCGGGGGTGTCGACCGCTTTGGTGTCTTATGTCATGAATGGTAAGGATAAGGAGGGGAAGGTCGGGAAGGAGATGGCGGCCAGGATCAATGCCATCGCGAAGGAGCTCAATTTCAAGCCGCACTACATGGCGCGCAGCCTTCGGAGCGGAAAGAGTCATACGCTCGGGCTTGTCATTGCCGACATCTCGAACCCATTTTTCGCCAATATCGCCCGGGTCGTCGAGAATGAGGCTAAGAAATCCGGTTACACGGTCATCTATGGGAGTTCAGATGAGGATCCGGAGAAGTCCTCGGCCCTGATCGATGTACTCTTGAATCGTTCCGTCGACGGCTTCATCATTGTCAGTACGGAGAATTCGCAGCCCAAGATCAGGCATTTGCTGGAAGATGACGTCCCTTTTGTACTGCTGGACCGGTTTTTTCCTGAGCTGCAGACCGATTACGTGTCCACGAATAACTATCAGGCATCTTTCGACTCCTGTACGCATTTGCTGGAGATGGGGTATGAACACATCGGGCTGATCGGGTATGAGTCAGCCTTGCATCATATGAAGGAGCGGATACGCGGCTATGAGGATGCATTGAGTGTTCATGGCGTACCGCTTCGGCCGAACTGGCTGCAGAAGGTCCGCATCCAGGAAGTGGGACAAAAGACAAGGGCTGCTATCGACGATATGCTCTCATCCGAAAGTCCAGTGGATGCCATCATTTTTTGTACATACAGCCTAGCCGTCAACGGTCTGAAATATATCAACGAGTTGGGCCTCAAGGTGCCGGAAGATCTGGGTATCGTGAGTTTCGGGCAGGCGGAGCTTTTCGACCTGTACCAGTGTCCGATCACCTTCATCATGCAGCAGATGGATGAGTTGGGAAAGAAAGCGGTGGAGATCCTGATCCACAAGATCGAGAAGCCGGATACTCCCAAGCAGCAGATCCTAATGCAGGCGACGTTGATAAAACGCGCTTCCTCCCGGATCAAGCAACAGGTGAAGTGACCTCTTTCCGCCTGGGGAATCCATCGGGGGAACTTCAATTAAACGATTAACCTCTAATGATGTGAGCGGCTCCAATTGTCGTCCATTTTTTTTCAATAAAGTCCCAATATTTTTTGTTTTCTGTGTAATGGTTTATATATTTAACAGAGTATTACACTTAATCGATTAATAAAGCATTTTTCTTCTTACAAACGCATCCACTCCAAATCAGTCCAAGTATGCCCGTTAACAACCCAAATATTATTTTTTTCTCCCAAAACTTAATCGATTAATCAAAAACAGGAAATATGCAGAGAAGAAAATTTTTTCAATCGGCAATGATGGGGTCCGGGGCTCTTTTGGGCGGCATGGCCGGTCTGAAGGCTGCGCCCGGTGGATATACGCAATCGGCCAGTTCGAACCTGAAGATCAAGAAGGTCCGTTACTATGCTGCGCCGGGCTACACCAAGCCTCTGTTCAATCAGGCGAGGGGTATAGTGGAGGTGGAGACGGATGGCGGGATCATCGGAATAGGGGAGGGCGGGACTCGGGATATGGTGGAGCAGTGCGCCCAGATGCTTATCGGTGCTGATCCCTTCCGCATAGAACATCTGTGGCAGTATCTCTACAGGGGCATGTTCTATCCCCCGGGACGGGAGAAGCTTCACGGACTTGGTGCGATTGAAATGGCGCTGTGGGACATAAAGGGAAAGGCCCTGGGTGTTCCGGTCTATGAGCTGATGGGCGGGGCGACGAGGGAATATGTGGATTGTTACGCCACCGGATTCAAGAATTCAAAGGGTGCAACAGAGTACGACCGGGCGAAGGATTGCATAGCCGCCGGGTTCAGGTCTTATCGGACGGGCCCTACCGGGGGCAACGGAGATCAGTCCTTTGAGTTTTATGAGCACGCGCAAAAGACGATAGACCATTGCCGCCGCATGGATCAGGCGGTAGGCGGGGAAGGACGCTGGGCGGTGGATCTGCACACACGTTTTGATACGCAGGACGGACTGAAGATCTGCAAGGCATTGGAGGGCATGCAACCTTATTTCGTGGAAGACATCATCCGTTCGGAGAATCCCGGCGTCTATAAAACCATTCGCAGCCTCACCACGGTGCCCATTGCGGTGGGGGAGCAGTTCGGCGACCGCTGGGATATCAATGAGATGATCGAGAACCGTTTGATCGATTACTCGAGGGTTACGCTGCCCAATACCGGAGGCCTTTCGGAGCTGAAAAAAATCGCTTCTATGTGCGAAACGCATTATGTGGGGATGATACCCCATTTCACGGGTCCACTTTCAACCGCAAGCCTGGTGCATGTCCTCGGCTCCAGCAGTCCGGTAAGATGCCTGATGGAGATCGGCGGTGGGGAAGTGGAACGTCCTCCTTATTTCAATGACGACTATATCCTCTTCAACAAGGGAAAATTGTACCTCAATCCCGCTCCGGGTCTGGGGGTGAAGTTCGATCCGAAGAAAGCCGATTTCCTATTTGAGGTCAGCTCCAACACCAAGTATCCTCATCCATATCTCAAGAGTCCTGACGGTTCCATCCATAATTGGTAAAACACAGATTTTAAACCCCACTTTCTTCACCTGTAAAGCCATTTGAAATGAAAAAGAGTCTGTTTATTCTGTCTTTCTTCATGCTGGTCTGCCAATTCCACGTTTTGGCGCAGACCGTAACTGTCACCGGTAAGGTTGCCGGCACTGATAACGCCCCGCTTTCGGGGGTGAACGTCAGGCTTCCGGAAAGCAACCAGGGCACGGTGACTGATGCCAATGGGAATTTCACCATCAAAGTGCCCGCGAATGCTACGCTGGTTTTTTCTTTTGTGGGCTATATCGACCAGCAGTTGAAGGTCAGCACCGGTGGATACATGAACGTATCCATGAAGAATGACCCCAAAACGATGAGTGACGTGGTGGTAACGGCATTGGGTATCCGAAAAGAGTCGAAGCGTCTCGGATTTGCAACGGCCACTGTGAATGGAGACGAGGTGTCCACCAACCGCACGGCAAATCCCATGAGCACCCTGCAGGGTAAGCTTTCCGGCGTGAACATCTCCACGATGGGCACCGGTCCGGCAGGTTCTGCCAAGATCCGCATCCGTGGGCAGTCATCCTTCAATAGCGTCAACCAGCCGCTGATCGTGGTCAATGGCGTTCCGATGGACAATACCACTTACGGCATTGGGGGCGGCATCGGTGCCAGGCCGGGACAGGTCAACAGTTCTGATGGCGGGGATGGATTTTCATCCATCAATCCGGATGATATCGAAACGATCACGGTGCTCAAGGGTGCCACGGCATCCGCACTGTATGGTTCAAGGGCGAAGGATGGCGTGGTGATGATCACCACCAAGAAAGGTTCCGGAAAGGGGATCGGGATAGAGTATAATGTAAATTTCACTTCTGATACGCCCCTTGACTTCACCGATTTCCAATATGAATATGGCCAGGGCGAGCGGGGTGTACGGCCAACTACGGCTTTCCCCCAGTCGGCTGTCTGGAGTTTTGGTGAAAAATTCAAGCCGGGCATGAAGCAAATCCTTTTCGACGGCGAGGAGTGGCCATATGAGCCTGTTCGGAACAGGTACAAGCAGTTCTATCAAACGGGAATGGATCTAACCAATACGCTTACGTTGTCGAGCGGCGGTGAAACGGGGTCTTTCCGGCTTTCAATTTCCAATGCCGACAACAGGGGGATTCTTCCCAATAACAAGTTCAACCGGAAATCCTTGAATTTGGGTTTCAGTCAGAATATCACCAAGGGGTTGACCATATCTGGTAATGTCAACTATTCGAATGAATACAACCGCAATCCGCCGCAGGTGAATACGCAGGACATGGCGATCCCCACGGTGCTGTACACGCTCGCCAATTCCATGCCTTTCGAAGCCATGGAACAGAACCAGCTGATGCCCAATGGCAATGAGTTTGTCATGTCGAGGTTCCTGGTGCGCAACAACCCCTACTATTCGCTGAACAATCGTTTCGAGAATGTGAAGCGCGACAGGCTTCTGGGTAATGTGGCCATCCGCTATCAGATGACGAAATGGCTGTATGCTCAGGCAAGGGTCGCGCAGGATTACTACACCCGGTATCAGGACTATAACATCCCCAATGGCTATGCGCCGATCCCTGCGGCCCCTACGGGATTCATCAACGGATCCTACACGCAGGATATCCGGAGGTTCAGGGAACTCAACACCGATTTCCTGTTGGGTGCCACGCATAAGATCCGGGATTTCGGAGTGGACCTCACCCTTGGTGGAAACCAGATGTATCGCATCACAGAGTACAACAGCGTGACCGTAACGGATTTCGTGCAGCCGGGACTCTATACGATCATGAATGGTCGCGCAAAGGACCCGCTATACAGCAAGGCGGAGCGTGCTGTGAATTCTGTGTATGGTGCGGCGGAATTCTCTTATCGTAATTTCCTATACCTCAATGTCACCGCCAGGAATGACTGGTTTTCTACGCTTGCCCCTTCCGCCAGAAGCATCTTGTACCCTTCTGTCACCGGCAGCTTCATCTTCTCAGAAGCCCTGAAACTTCCATCCTGGCTGAATTACGGCAAGTTCCGTGCGGCCTATGCGGAAGTGGGGGATGACAATGTGGCGCCTTATTCCAATGCGCTTTATTACGGCGTGAACAATAATCTGTTTCCAAACCCTTCCGGTGCCACCATTCCGGTCGGGGGCATCAATACCACCCTGGTACCGAACCCGGCCTTGAGACCGCTGAGGGTATCGGAGGCGGAAGTCGGCGTGGAGTTGAAGATGTTCAAGAACCGTGTGGGTTTCGATCTTTCGTATTTCTACAAGATCACCCGCGATCAGATCCTGGCGGCACAGATTTCAGATGCCTCGGGATTCACCAATAAACTCATAAACATCGGGGAAAGTATGAACAACGGACTGGAGATGCAGTTGACGTTGTCTGCCGTAAGGACCCGCAACTTCAGGTGGGATGTGAACCTGAATGGAGCGTATAATGATTCCCGTGTATTGAAACTCGGCTCCGGGGCAAACGATACCGTCATTTCCGTCGGCGGCGGCGGCGGCCGGGTGGTCAGGCAAGTGGTGGGCCGTCCGATAGGAGCCCTCTATACCTTCCTTTATCTGCGCGACAAGGCGGGCAATCAGGTATTCGACAAAGCAAGCGGCCGGCCGTTGCGTAATAACACCCCCGCTTATGTCGGCAATATCCTACCGAAATATTTCGGCGGCATCACCAACACCTTCACCGTCTATGGCGTGCAGCTCAGTACCCTGATCGATTTCAGGCTCGGAGCAAAGATGATCGCCGGTTCGAACATGAACGCCCTTCGCCACGGACTGCATAAGATGACGCTTGAGGGTCGCGAGCAAGGATATGTGATCGGGAAAGGCGTGAATCAGGATGGCGCGGTGAACACCACCAGATCCGACATTCAGCCATTCTACGAGACACCGAACGTGTTGGGCGTCAATGAGGATTTCGTATTCAATGCCGGCTTCTGGAAACTCAGGCAGGTTTCATTGGGATATGATTTCACACGGCATATGGGCAAGGTGAAATTCATCAAGGGCCTCCGCGTCAATGCAGTTGCCAACAATGTGCTGGTATTAAAAAAATGGACGGATAACATGGATCCCGAGAATATTTCGAATATCTCTGACAACGAAACCGGCCTTGATTTCTGGACTGCACTGCCCCCGACGCGGAGCATTGGCTTCAACCTCAACATCAAATTCTAAACATCTAAGACATGAAACGGATAAAGATATTCCTCTCCGGCCTCATCTTTTGCAGCACGCTCTTCACCGGGTGCGAAAAGGGTTTCGACGAGCTGAATACGAACAGTGTGGATCCTGTCTCCCTTGACCCCCAGTTCGTCATGAATAAAGGCATCATCGACGCCACTTACCGGGATAACTTCGCAACCCTGCAGTTGCTGTGCTATGATTTCGGCATCGTGCAGCAGATCATCACGCCATTTGGCAGTTCGCTGTCCGGCGCCAACTATAACATCTTCAACCCGTCCAACGCGTCCCCCATTTGGGTCAATTTTTATCAGAGTGTCCTCAAGCAGGTCGTCGATGTCATTGAAAAGACAAAGGCCGACCCGCTCCGCACAAACCTGTACAACCAGGCGAGGATCTGGAAATGTTATGCCTTCATGATCGTGACCGACACTTATGGGGATGTGCCGTATGTGGAGGCGTCCAAGGGATTCCTGTCCGGCATCTCCCAGCCGAAGTATGACAAGCAGGAGCTCATCTACAAGGATATCCTAAAGGAATTGGATGAGGCCAGCACAGCGCTTGATGCCGCCAAGACGACTTCCGTTGCGGATATTCTTTATGGCGGCAACATCGCCAGATGGAAAAGGCTTGGATATTCCCTTATGCTCAGAGCGGGTATGCGCCTGTGCCGGATCGATCCTGCGCTTGCACAGACCTATGTGAAAAAGGCAGTGGCTGGCGGATTGATGCAGTCTAATGCGGATAATTCAGTCATGCGCCACACGTCACTCTACCAGAATTGGATCGCCGTACACCTCACCGCCAGGGAAAAGGCGAATTTCTACCTCACAAAACCCTTTGTGGATTTTCTGAAGACGAGCAACGATCCCCGCTTGCAGTCCATTTCCGTACGGCACGTGGGTGCGAAATCCGGAGCGGAACAATCCGCACCGCGGACGAGTGCAGATCCGGCCGTTCAGATCGGCATGCCGATGGGATATGATGACGTGTCTATCAAGAATACCTTCGCCACGTTTGGTGTGGCCAGCCTCTATGATTATTCGCAGGTGAATCTTACCACCATCCTGAAGACCGACGCCCCCGAATATCATGTCACTTATGCACAGACGCAGCTCCTCCTGGCCGAAGCCATCGTGAGGGGATGGGTAACGGGAGATGCAGATGCGACCTACAAGGCCGGCATCCGGGCACATATGTTGCAGATGGCGGAATATGACCTCAAGGCCGCCATCGCTGCAGATAAAATACAGACCTATCTGGACGCCAACACCCTGCAGGCCGGTAAGGAATTCGAGCAGATCAATAATCAGTATTGGGTGGCTTCCTTCATAAACGGTTCTGAGACATATGCGAATTTCAGACGCAGCGGTTTCCCAAGGCTGGTGAAAAATCCATATCCGGGATCGGAGATCAAAGGGAATTTCATCAACAGGCTCCCCTATCCTGACAGTGAAATCATCACCAATCAGGGCAATCTCAATGACGCCATCAAGAACCAGGGACCCAATGATCTGAATTCGAAGATCTGGTGGGATAGCAAATGATCAGTGCATCGGAATCTCCTGCAGGGGCTTTTTCAACGGAGTTTGCACGCATGCTCCGCGAAAGGCCGCCTGCAGGAGATCATGTGGAGCATTCCAGAAAAAAGGGGATAAACATCGTTGATGAAAAAGAAATATTTGCTCGGGTGTGATTGGGGTACTTCATCCTTTCGTTTATGGTTGTTTGACATGATTGAGCAACGTGTGGTCGGGCAGCTGCATACGCGGGAAGGCATCGCCAATACCCATAAGTTGTGGGAGTCGCAAGAGCACAAGGATCGGCTATCTCAGGAACAGTTTTTCAGAAGCGAACTAAGCCGTCATACAGCGGCGCTTTCCGGAAAGTTGTCAATGGATCTTAGGGAAGTCGGGGTGGTGATGTCCGGCATGGCATCCTCCTCCATCGGGATGCAGGTGATACCATACGCCGACCTTCCATTTGCATTGGATGGCAGCGGCGCCGTGACAAGGTTCATCGAACGGGATGAGGATTTTCCACACGACATCGTGCTGGTCTCCGGGGTCAGAAGCGAAAACGATGTCATGCGCGGGGAAGAAACGCAGGTGCTTGGACTGATCTACCTGCTTGAAAAGGAAGGGAGGTGTCCGGAAAAGTCCGTCATGCTTTTTCCCGGGACACATTGCAAACACGTTTTCATCAATGGCGGAGAGATGGCCTCGTTCCAGACCTTTATGACCGGCGAAATCTACAGTATGCTGGGGCATCACAGCATATTGCGGGATTCTGTGGATGCGGTTTCCCGCGTAATGAAGTCTGTTGCGGACATCGATGCTTTCCGGAACGGGGTGCGGGCTTCGCTGAACAGGAGTCTTCTGAATGCGCTTTTCTCTGTTCGGACCAATCATCTTTTCGATGTGCTGGACAAGCATCAAAATTCATTCTATCTGAGTGGGCTGCTGATCGGTTCCGAACTGCAGTGCCTTCAGGATGATGCTGCGCTTCCGATCATCCTTTGTTCCAGCAGCAACCTGCATGATCATTACACACACGGTTTGGAGGAACTCGGTCTGCTGCATCGCACAACGATCCTCTCCAGTGACATGACAGAAAAAGCGACTATTGCTGGCCAGTTTCTTTTATGGTCAAAAACAACAGGAGGTTGATATGGCAAGTACCGCATTTGACTGGCGGCTTTTTGAGGGGGTTCCGGTTGTCGGCATCATTCGGCACCTGGGGGAGGATGACTGGCCTGAGCTGCTGAAGCTATATGTGCGGTCGGGATTTTCGAGCATCGAGGTCACCATGAATACGCCCGGCGCTGCGAACATGATCGCATGGGGCAGGGATCATTTTGGAAAAGACCTGAACATCGGAGCGGGGACGGTTTGTACGATGGCCGATCTTACGCGGGCATTGGAGGCCGGTGCGGGTTTCATCGTAACCCCCGTGATCGTGAAGGAGGTCATTGAAGCATGCGTTCAAATGGGTATTCCCGTTTTCCCAGGAGCCTTCACGCCTACTGAAATATTCCAGGCCTGGTCGATGGGCGCGTCCATGGT
This sequence comes from uncultured bacterium, assembly GCA_903957405.1. Taxonomy (GTDB): domain Bacteria; phylum Bacteroidota; class Bacteroidia; order Chitinophagales; family Chitinophagaceae; genus Pollutibacter. The sequence goes on from CAJBPC010000121.1 coordinate 8,876, forward strand.
GAAAGTATTTCCTTCCTCGGTACTGGGTCCTGAGTATATCAAGGCGGTGAAAGCCCCTTTCCCGCATATCCGACTCATGCCGACCGGAGGCATCGGAGGCGGGGATATCGCCGCCTACAGGCAGGCGGGTGCAGACGCGTTCGGCATCGGGTCCCCGTTGTTTCCGGGTGAGTTGTTGAAGCAAAAGGACTGGCCCGGGCTAGAAAAGCATTTCAAATCATTCCTTGAAAACCTGGAGGCAGCCTCATGATCAAGAACAACTATCGGTGGGTCGTCGTCTTATTGTTATTTCTTGCCACGACGATCAATTACCTCGACCGGCAACTCATCGGGCTGCTGAAGCCCATTTTGGAGAAGGAATTCAGCTGGACGGAGACCGATTTCGCGAGGATTGTCATGGCATTCACGGCGGCATATGCCATTGGGCTGTTGGTGAGCGGTCGGGTCATTGACAAGATCGGTTCAAAGCTGGGTTATGCCATCACGATCTCCGTTTGGAGCATCGCGGGCATGCTGCATGCGCTGGCAAGAAGTGCGTTTGGGTTCGGTATCGCCCGGTTGGGTCTCGGACTGGGGGAGGCGGGGAATTTTCCGGCAGCGATGAAGACCGTGGCGGAATGGTTCCCCAAGCGGGAAAGGGCACTTGCCACCGGCATTTTCAATGCCGGAACGAGCATCGGTGTGGTCCTGTCACTGCTCATCGTGCCCTTGATCCTCCAGTACGCCGGATGGCAAGAGGTTTTTTGGATAACGGGAGCCCTCGGTTTCGTATGGCTGATCTTTTGGTGGATCTTCTATGATGTTCCGGAGAAACAGAAAAGATTGTCGAAACAAGAGCTTGATCTCATCAGGGAGGACGACGACGAACCGATCCCTCAAGACCTTGCTGACAGGCCTGTCAGGTGGTCGAAGTTGTTCCGTCTTCGGCATACATGGGCCTATATTACGGGAAAAGGTCTGATAGATCCCATCTATTGGTTCTTTCTGTTCTGGTTGCCCTCATATTTTTCATCCACTTTTCAGCTGGATCTGAAGAAGCCGAGCCTTGAGCTGATGACCATTTA
>CAJBPC010000122.1 GCA_903957405.1 uncultured bacterium
GGCTGGAATTCAAAGGGGACCAATACAACTCGATCCTCCAACAGACGATATGGGAACCCCAATATACAGTGGACCTATTCGCAGGATACTCCTGGAAGTTGCCAGATAAACTCGAGATAAACCGAAAGAGCACTTTCCTGGTCTTCAACCTGGGAATCAACAACCTGCTCGACAACAGGAAGATCATCACCGGTGGCTTCGAGCAGCTGCGGTTCGACTTCGCGGATAAGAACCCCGACAAATTCCCGCCACGCATCTTCTACGGCTACGGTCTGAACCTGTTTGCCAGCGCAACCCTTCGATTCTAACCAACAACTTTGACGAACAAACCAAACGATATGAGACAAATCATCCATACACTGAACATCCTGTTCACACTGGCCATCACCTCAATGCTCTTCAACTCCTGCAAGAAGGAGTTCGACGCCCCTCCACCGCCGGCCGACCCGAACTTAACGGTGACGCATACCATAAAACAGCTGAAGGCGCTGCATGCGAATTCCGGTACGATAGATGTCATCAACACCGACATGGTGGTCGCGGGAGTGGTCGTCGCCAATGACAAAAGCGGGAACCTTTACAAGGAGATCTACATCCAGGACGGCACTTCCGGCATCAGCGTACAATTGGATGTGGCAGGTCTGCACAACTCCTACCCTATCGGCCGAAAGGTGTTCATCAAATGCAAAGGCCTCGCCCTGAGCGATTATAACCGGCTCACACAGCTGGGGATAAAAGCCACCGTCAATAATGCCCCATCCCTACAGGCGATCGCATCGAACCTCATCAGTCAGTTCGTAGTGGGCGGCTCACTCAACAATCCCGTCACACCCAAAGTGGTCACATTGAACCAGCTGGGCACCCTTATGTCGGATGATATGATCGGATCACTCATACAATTGAACAACTATGAGTTTGTGCCAGCGGATACGAGCAAGACATTTTCGGACACCTCCGCCTACAAGAACGCACAGAATCTGACCGTCAGGAACTGCCAGGCGAACTCTTCCATCATCATCCGCACAAGCGGATATGCTGATTTCGCAGGGATCAACGTCCCCAATGGTAATGGCACGCTCACAGCGGTTTACACCGTCTTTGGCAGTACCAGGCAACTGCTCGTTCGCGACACGAGTGATGTGAAATTCTACACCCCCCGTTGTGGACAAGGTGCCACCACGGTCATCAACATCTCAGATCTCAGGGCGCTCTACAACGGCACCAGCATTGCAGTACCGGATGGCAAAAGGATCACGGGCATCGTCATCAGCGACAGGCTTACGAATAATTTAAACAGCCAGAACATTGTGCTGCAGCAAGGAAACAACCTGAGCGGTATTCAAGTGCGTTTCGAAGCCCCGCACAGCTTCAGCCTCGGCGACTCCATCGACATAAACGTATCACTGCAGGAACTGTCGGAGTTCAACCAAACGATGCAGGTGAACAATATCCCCCTCGCCTATGCCATCGTCAAAGCAACCGGAAAAAGTATCACTCCGAGGATTGCCACATTGGCTGAGATCAACACCAACTTCGAAGCGTGGGAGTCAACACTGGTAAAAACCGGTCCCGCAACTATGAGTGGCGGTACAAGCGGTACATATGCAGGCAATATCACCATGAACGACGGAGCAAGCCTAGTCTTGTACACGGCAACTGCTGCAAGCTTCGCGGGACAGTCATTCCCTCCTAACGTGGCATCCGTAACAGGCTACCTGCTCCAATTCAACACCGTCAGGGAAATGTCGATCCGAAACCCCGGCGGCACACTCAATGATATCGTATCTGCAGGCGGTGCCAGCGGATCAGGACTGGAACTCACCACATCCCCCTATTCGCAGAACTTCAACAGCATCGCATCGGGCCTCCCGAAAGGTATCTTCGTTAAGATCGGCGCAACGGCATCGATAGCCGGCACAGGTGATATGCCCGTATATGGAACGAGCCTCGCCACTGGTACACTCTGGAACCAGACAAGCGCAGGCCTGAAGAACTTCGCTTCCGCAACGGGACTCATCGCCACCAGCGATGCAGCAGCACAAAATGCCGCCACGAATCGCGCATTGGGCATCCGCCAAACAAGCTCCACAGGCTACGACCCGGGATCGTCCTTTCTTCTTAAAATTGATAATACAATCGGAAAAAGCAACCTCCAACTGGGATTCCTGCTCCAGTCCCTTGACAACAGTATCGGTAGGACCACCATTTGGAAAGTGCAGTACGGGATCGGAGACAACCCTTCAAGTTTCACCGATGCCACCACAAATCCGGCGACACTGACCACGGCAAACGTTTTCGGTGCAACTGCGGTATCCGTGAATTTCGGCAGTGCACTCAATAACATCGGACAAACCGTCTGGATAAGGATCGTGACGCTTTCCGCCACTACAGGCACCGGCAGCAGGGCCTCCACTTCCATCGATGACTTGAACATCAGCTGGAACTGACAGGTCAGACGATACATATTCCCGCTCAAAGGCGCAGTATGAAAATGCATCCTGCGCCTTTTTTTTTGACCCGAATGAATGACGAAACCAGTAAAAAAAATCCATCGACGCAACACAAAATCGACACCATCCTGAAAGAAGATATCAGGCAATACCCGCAGATCATAAATCAACAAAGGGCATCTGATGGATCATCAACATCCAATTACGATATGCTGGTGGAGTGTCAATTTAAAATACCCTGACCCTGACCGTTAGTCTTTCTGAAAAGCAATGGAAGGTACACCCACAAAGCTTTCCGTTTCGGAGTTCATCGGTCGATCAAAGACATGCAACCATGGGAAAAAGACAGCAGCGTCGCTATTTGATCAAGGTATGCTTCGTCCGGAAAGAAGGCGTTGAAAGTTCAAGAACGTAAATTCCAGAAGGCAGATCCTGCATCGGGATGCGAATCAATTCACCGTTCAGCCATAACTGCCGATCGAGTGCATATACCTGCATACCCGAAGAATTGTAGATCCTCATCCGCATGGAACGATGCGTCGTGCGCGTCGATACAAGAAGATCGCGAACGACAGGATTCGGCCAGGCTTGCACGCCTGCGGCAAAAATCGGAATCGATGGCAGCCCCGTGACGATGGTGCCGTTAAAATCATAACGCGTCAAGACAGGATAATGATCCGATGTATTATGAGCAGTAACGTAATCCGGAATCTGAGTGACGACATCTGTCACGACCTTCGGTGAGCTTTTAATGAAAACGGGCGTCACCTCGTTTGAAATGACATGATTGTCGATCACATTCGGATAGTTGATCATACTGCTCTGACCAGCGATGCCAAGTGACATTGTGACGGACTTGTAGTGGTCTGCATCCGTGCTGTCCATCACGATCGGATTGTAGGAACTCACACTCGCACCGGGATAGATGCTGTTGTGCAGTGCATCGTTGAAATCTCCGATGATGAGCGTATTTGCAGAACCGTAGTATATGTCCAGCGTATCCTTCAGCTCCTGTGAACCTACAAGCCGCTTTAGGTAATCGCTTTCGGTGCTGCCGGCTTTTGCATGGATCAGATGACATTCATCTGCTTGCTGACACCTTCCATGGTCGCTGTCGCCGAAAGCATGAACGGGAACCTCCCTGACGCCCAGTTCGTGTTCGCTGTTGCGCTATTGCGCATCATTCCCCGGGTGCTGATATTCGAAAAGACCGATTTCCGGTAGATGAATGCCAGCTTCTGACCATTCAGCCACGCATTCCCTGAGGGCTGCGTGGCCTGCGTGCAGAACGGAGAGATGACATATCCGAATTCGGCATTTCCAAGCTGATCGACCACCCGCCTCATGCGCAGCGTATCCACCACTTCTACAAGCCCGTAAAGGTCTGCATTCATCCACTTGAGGACCTTAACTACATTGGCCTCCTGCAGGCTCTTGTTCGTCGGACCGTTCGATGTCGAACCGAACCACTCAATGTTCCAACTCACCACATCCAATGTGGTATCCGTACTTTGAGCGAAACTGTCCCCTATAAAAAACATGGATATGAGGAGACAAACATTTATTGCGCGCATCTTTCCGGGATTTTGACTGCGAAGATATCGATAACTTGCCACGATGCATGGCAAACAGGCATTCACTCCTCGCCATAAAAGATAGACCATTTACTTCTGTTGAAACTGAGAAAACACTATGTTGCATCGTATCATACAATACATGCGATGAAATATCCCACAAGCCTCCTCGTCCTGATTTGTCTGCTCCCAGTCTTGTTGCATGCACAGTCATCCCGCATCTACTCCCATTCACACAACGACTACGAACAACGGGAACCGTTCCAGCATGCATTTAGGAAGGGATTCTCCTCCATCGAAGCGGATGTTTACCTGCTAAATGGAAAACTGCTCGTGGCACATGACTTGAAAGATATTGCGAAAGAACGCTCCCTGGAAAATCTATACCTCCGGCCATTGAAAAAAGCCATTGCGGAAAAAAAAGCGGAATCCGGAAGACCCTCGGATTCAAAACTGCAATTGCTGATCGATATAAAATCCGAGGCCACCGGCACACTTGACGCATTGGTCAAGCTGCTGAAGCGATATCCGACCGTCACATCCGCCCCGAACATCACCTTCACGATCAGCGGCAACAGACCTTCTCCCGATAAATATGATCGATACCCTTCATTCATATCCTTCGATGGGAGGCCGGGTACGGTTTATGATGCCGCTGCAGGGAAAAAAGTCTCCCTGATCAGCGACTCCTACGCAAACTATCTAATGCCCGGCAACTTCCGGTTCGACAGCATCAAGGCAATGAAAGCGATCACTGCCGCTCATGAGGCGGGAAAACCATTCCGATTCTGGGGCAACCCGGATAACCCCGCGGCCTGGCGGAAACTTGCGCAACTGGGTGTGGATTACATCAATACAGACAAGATTGATGAACTGGCCGAATTCCTTATCGGCTTCGGCTCAGAAGCATTTGAACAGAGACTGTTGCGCTCAACCCTGCATGACTCCATCACGATCATGCCCTACAACAGGGTGATACGCAGCGCAGGAAAAGTGATCCGCTTCGGGAACCCTTCACTGGAGAACCATGCACTCGACATCACCCGGCTTGAAGGCACCGATCTCGTCGTCGTCGAGGACCGGTACGGAATACTCGTCATCGATACGGAAGGAAAGATCATCGACAGATTCACATTCGCAGATGTCAAAGAATATGGCGGCATCGTGAGCACCTATTCCGGTATCGAGACCTTCACCCAAGGTGGCAAGACATGGATCGTTTGGTCTGCAGCGGGCGGCATGAATGCCTATCTGATGTCTGCGCATTGGGACGGAAAGATCAGGGATGTGACGGGCATGAAGATCGACAGAAAGGCGCCTGCCCGCAATGCGATTCCCAACGACATTGCGGTTGACAAAGGAACGGACCCGCATATTTATGCAGTACTCAACGGCAATGATGAGCTGATAAAGATCCGCTGGAGCGACAGACAGATCTTATGGAGGGCCGCTACCGGCGTGGCGCCTTATGGCATAACCCTCGCCAACAACAAGGTCTATGTGACCAACTGGGCCGGCCCGCAGGCCATCGACAGCACGAAGGAAAGGGCCGGAACACCCTGGGGACTGGCCTATACCGACCCGGTGACAGGTGCCACGGCATATGGTAGCATATCCGTGTTGGATCCTGTCAACGGTAAACTCCTGAAAGAAATACCCGCAGGACTGCATCCGAATGCGATCATCCCTTCAAAAGACGGACGTCATGTTTACGTGAGCAACGGGAACAGCGACGACATAACGGTCATCAATACCCGAAACGATCAGGTGACGGAGACGATCGCTGTCGGTCTATTCGGCACCGGGCAAGGCAAAGGAGGAAGCACCCCCAACGGACTGTCAATAGACCCGTCAGGACAACTGCTGTTTGTATCCAACGGAATGGATAACGCCTTGGCCATCGTACAGCTTGGAGCAAAATCCTCGACAGGCGGGAAAGGTGCGACCATGATCAAAGGATATGTCCCTACCGAAGCATACCCCGCAGGAAGTCTGGTCATAAAAGACAAGATCATCGTCGCGAACCTCGAAGCGGAAGGAGTCAATGTGGTCAATACGGCGAAGAAAGCCAGGGGCATCCACTATCAGCTGGCCTCGGTGAGCATCATCCGACTGCCGGATGAAAAAACCCTGGGAAGGATGACGGAAGATGCATTTCGGAACGCACTGCAACACAGACTCTCCACCTCGATGCTGGCGCCAAGAAAAAACATGAGACCCGTCCCCGTGCCGGAACGGATCGGGGAACCTTCCGTTTTCAAACATGTTGTTTACATCATCAAAGAAAATAAAACCTATGACCAGGTCTTTGGAGACATGTCCAAAGGCCGAGGCGACAGCAGCCTATGCGTCTTCGGCGCACGAATCACCCCAAACACACATGCCCTGGCAGCACAATACGGGTGGATGGATAACTATTACGCCTCCGGGAAATCGAGCGCCGAAGGACACCAGTGGAGCAACGCCGCAATCGTATCCGACTACGTGGAAAA
>CAJBPC010000123.1 GCA_903957405.1 uncultured bacterium
CTCGATGGCAGAAAAGGACTTCTCGATTCCCTGGAAAAGCAGTTGGCAGACACCCATACCGACTCTGTCTGGATGCACTGTGCGTCCCTTGGAGAATTCGAGCAGGGAAGACCCGTACTCGAAGCGATCCGACAGGCGTACCCGGATCACAAGATCGTACTCACGTTCTTTTCCCCTTCTGGATATGAGATCCGGAAGAATTTTCAGGGCGCTGACATCGTGACCTATCTGCCGCTTGACAGCCGTTCCAATGCCGAGCGATTCATCTCCGTCATAAAACCCAGACTGGCGATTTTCGTCAAGTACGAACATTGGTATCATTACCTCAGCGTCCTGGAAGAAAAAGGAGTGGCATCGATGCTCATTTCTGCGATCTTCAGGAAGGGACAGCCCTTTTTCGCCCCATATGGAGGTTTCTGGCGAAAAATGATGAGGACTTACGACGCCATCTTCGTTCAAGATCAAGAATCGATGCGACTGCTGGCAGGGATCGGACTCGGAAAATACGGCCACATGGCCGGAGACACCCGATTCGACAGGGTGCTCGCCGTTGCGGAAGTGAGTGGGAAAATCCCGGCCCTTGAACAATTGACAAAAGGGAAAAAAGTGGTTGTGGCAGGGAGTACATGGCCTGCTGATGAACAGTTGCTGGCAGCCTATGCCGAAAACAACAAAGACACCATATTCATCATCGCACCGCATGAGATCCATGAAGCGCACCTGACTTCCCTGGAAGACATGTTCAGCATGTCGATAAGGTTTTCAAATCTCAGGGAGATCCCGGAATCCCCTCTGCATGATACGACATCGCAGACCGCCCATCAGGTCGTCATCATCGACAATATCGGACTGCTCTCCACACTGTATCGTTATGCCAGGGTAGCCTATATCGGAGGCGGATTTAATAAAAGCGGCATACATAACATCCTCGAAGCTGCCGTCTATGGTGCACCCGTGGTCTTTGGTCCGACGCATCATAAATCAAGGGAAGCCCGTGATCTGTTGGGCTCGGGCGGGGCTTTTACCATCAAAGACGCCACAGGATTAGCCACCGTGCTGAACAAGCTGTTCTCCGATCCGAAAAGCCTTCATGCCAAAGGTTTGGCCAACAAGGAATATGTCCGCCGCGAATCCGGCGCCACCGGCAGGATCATGTCGTTCATTCAGGAGAACCGCCTGCTGACCAGCTGAATGAACTGACGCACGGTCTTGTCTTCCCTGTTCCATCCTGATTTCAGCAGGAGCTCCCGCTCCATCCAAAACTTAGCCTCCGCCAGGCTCGTGAAATCATTAAGCGTTTTAAGGGTTCGTTCGAAAACCGACTGGTCGCCCTTGAAAAGCTCATTGATGTATAGATACCGGTCGTTGATGCCAATGGCTTTCCGGAGGTCTTTCACCGGCTCGTGGTGAAGCTTTTCGCCCAACTCCGCGCGCCCATGCTTCAGTGCATCGTTCAGGGATGTGCCCTCACTTCCCATGGTTTGATTCACCTCTCGCAAAGCATCCTGGACTTCGGGTTTAAAGGACTCGGGCATTGGCGCCAGCCTATCCGGCGAAGGCTCGTCAGGCAGATGCAGATCCACTGGAGGACGGGCCATCAGGGATAGTTCTGACCGAAATTCCGCCGCTTCCCGTATGGACAACATCTCCTCTTCCATCTCCAGGTCATCAACCTCCAGCACGGCAACAACCCTGTCTGTTGGGTCATGCGGGGGGCGTGCTGCAACCAACGGCTGGTGAAATACCCCCGTGCCATGAACGATCACTGATATCTTGCTATTAGGCGAAGCTGATTTAGAGCCCGTGGGCATACCCGCAATCTCACCGTACAACAATTGGAGTGTCATAAGAAGCTGATCACGGCCGGCTCCCGATGACATCTGATAACTGAGTTTTTCGATCAATTGCTCCGCTCTTTCCATCGTAAATTGGTACTTTTGCACTTGATTCACATTCTGACCTTTTGCCGGACAAAACTACAACTGTTCAACAGAAATTTCCAACATGTTCATAGAGCCTAATATCCGCGACGGTTCGGGAGGGTGGGTTGAGGTCATCTGCGGATCGATGTTCTCCGGGAAGACGGAGGAGCTGATCAGGAGACTCAAGCGGGTTCGCATCGCCCACCTGAAAGCCAGGATCTTCAAACCGATCATAGACACCCGATACCACGCTGAAAAAATCGTCAGCCATGATGATCAATCAGCAGAATCGATGCCGATCAGCCACAGCAGCCAGATACTATCCCTTGCGGAAGGAATGGACGTCGTAGGAATCGATGAAGCCCAGTTTTTCGACAACGAGATCATAGACGTCTGCGAAACGCTTGCCAACAAAGGATCCCGCGTCATTGTGGCCGGCCTGGACATGGACTTTTCCGGCAAGCCCTTCGGTCCGATGCCGCAGCTGCTATCCATTGCTGACTTTGTCACCAAACTTCATGCCATCTGCATGCAGTGCGGCGCCATTGCACACTATTCCTATCGCAAGTCAAAGGACGACCAACAACTCCTGATCGGAGAAAAAGACCAATATGAACCCCGGTGCCGGCGATGCTTTTCGAAAGCACGCTGACAGCTTCCGGATAAACCCACCAATATTGCGGCTCCACTCGATCATAAGCCTTTTCAAAAAAGACCTCCTGCTGGAGCTAAGGCAGCAGTACGCCTTTTATGGTGTCATGCTCTACGTGGCATCCACCGTGTTTGTGTTGTACCTGGCTATCGAGCAACCCGAAGCGGAGATATGGAACGCCCTTTTCTGGGTGATGCAACTGTTCGTATGCATCAACGCCGTAGCCAAGAGCTTCCTGCAAGAGTCGGGCGGCCGCATGCTCTATTTCCATACCATCGCCAGTCCGGCTGAGTTCGTAGTCGCCAAACTGCTATATAACCTACTGCTCATGGCCCTGATGAATGTGCTTACACTTGGGCTATTCATGGCATTCATGGGTGACCCCACCTATGATCTGCCGACATTTGTCGGAATCAGTTTTCTAGGTGCGATGGGCCTCAGCCTTGTATTCACCATGCTGGCAGCCATCGCTTCCAAGGCGATGCAACAGGCTTCCCTCATGGCGATTCTCGGCTTTCCGGTGATCTTGCCGCAACTGCTGCTGCTGATGCGGCTGTCAAAGACAGCCTTTGCTGAAACGTTTACCGATGGCATTTCCCTGCAGGTCGTGCTGCTGCTGGCCCTTGACCTATCCGTGGCCATCCTGTCGGTCATTTTATTCCCCTTCCTATGGAAAGATTGACGCTAACAGGCTACCTTTACCCCCGTGATCAGAACCTGTGACGGACAACCGGAACAATCTGCAGCAATCGATTACCGAACCTTTTATACACGGCAAAACCGCCTACTGAACATGCGCAAAACCTGGTGGAAGATCCTCTGTGTTTGTCTTTTAGTCTATGCCGTCGTCGGTGGGCTCCTGCTGCCGGTACCCGAGATCAGGCAGCTTCAGGAAACCATCCGGAACCTCTACTATCATGTGTGCATGTGGTTCGCCATGATGATCCTCTTCACGACCTCTGTCGTCTACAGCATCCGGCACCTGCGCACACTCGATATCCGCTACGACATATACGCCAGGGAGTTCGCCGCCGTTGGGCTGATACTGGGTTTGCTGGGATATGCCACAGGCGCCATCTGGGCCGCATACACCTGGGCCGACCCGAACAGTCCCGCCTATGCATCCTTCGGGTCGATCGTCAGGGAACCCAAGCTCATCGGAGCGGCAATGGCCATCCTGGTCTATTTCGCTTATTTTGTCCTGCGTGATTCGATCAGTGACATCGACAAAAAAGCAAGGGTCAGTGCGGTGTACAACATTTTTGCCTATGCAATGCTCTTCCCTTCCATATGGATCATACCCCGGCTGCTGCCAAGCCTGCACCCCGGACAGGAAGGCAATCCGGCACTGAACTTCAATGATATCGATGCCCGGATGAGGATGGTGTTCTACCCCGCGGTTATTGGTTGGACACTCCTAGGTGTCTGGATCACCTCGCTCCGCATAAGAATATCCCTGATCAAAGAAAAAAACTGGCTCAATGGATAAACTGAAATGCCTCTTGATCTTCGCTGCCACCCTGTTGTTTTCAGGCAATTCCGCTTTCAGCCAGACAGCAGCACAACCCGTAGAGATGGCAGATGCCATGCGCGCCGACGGGAAAATTTACGTCGTGGTGGCTGTCATCCTCACAATACTTGCCGGATTGATCCTATACGTCATAAGCATAGACCGGAAAATCGGCAAGCTGGAGAAATGACCCCCAACCTCATCATATTGCTTTTATATTGAAAATCTCAACTTAACCCAACGATTATGGCCGGAGAATACAGTTTTTTTGATGCCGTCTGCAAGAGCTTCGACAAGGCGGCGAAATTCACCGAATTCGACTCAGGGACACTGGAACAGATCAAGCAGTGCAATTCCGTGCTGCGCATGAACTTCCCCGTAAAGATCGGCGACAAGATCGAAGTCATCAAAGCTTACCGCGTGCAGCACTCCCAGCACAAACTCCCCTGCAAGGGCGGAATTCGCTTCAGCGACATGGTCAACCTCGACGAGGTCATGGCACTGGCGGCACTGATGACCTACAAATGCGCGATCGTGAACGTACCCTTCGGCGGCGCAAAAGGTGGCATCGCCATCAACCCAAGGAACTATTCGGCCTATGACCTCGAAAAGATCACTCGCCGTTACACCACGGAGCTGGTGAAAAAGAAATTCATCGGCCCCGGAGAAGATGTACCGGCACCTGACTACGGAACCGGCGAAAGGGAAATGTCATGGATTCTCGACACATTCATGGCCATGAACCCCGGCGAAGTAGATGCCCTTGCATGCGTCACCGGAAAACCCATCACGCAGGGTGGCGTTAGAGGCCGAAAAGAAGCCACCGGACTCGGAGTCTTCTACGGCATACGCGAAGTTTGCAACATGACCGATATCATGAAAAAGATCGGACTATCGAACGGCATCGAAGGGAAAAAAGTGGTGGTGCAGGGTCTCGGCAACGTGGGATACCACTCCGCCTTGTTCTTCCAGCAAGCCGGCGCCCTCATCGTCGGACTGGCAGAATACGAAGGCGCGATATCATGCGAACAGGGCCTGGATGTGGATGCCGTCGTCAAACACCGGAAAGAAACCGGATCGATCCTGAACTTCCCGGGCGCCACGAATATCATCAACAGCTCAGAAGCACTGGAGCTGGAATGCGATATCCTGATCCCAGCTGCGTTGGAGAATGTGATCAACGCAGAGAATGCACCACGGGTGAAGGCGAGGATCATCGGCGAGGCGGCCAATGGCCCGCTTACACCTGAGGCAGATGACATATTCATAAAAAAAGGCATCCTGGTGATCCCAGACATGTACCTCAATGCAGGGGGTGTGACCGTGTCATACTTTGAGTGGTTGAAGAACCTCAGCCATGTGCGCTATGGCCGTCTGGAAAAAAGATTCAACGAGAACCAGTCCTCCGGTATCGTGCAACAGATAGAAAACCTCACAGGCAAAAAGATCGAGGATTCCATAAGAAAGAAACTCATGCATGGGCCAGATGAAGTGGATCTCGTGTACAGCGGCCTTGAAGAGACCATGATCGGTGCGACCCGGGAGATCATCGAATGCTGGCAGGCAAATCCGGAAATTGAGGATATGCGTACCGCATCCTTCGTGGTCGCCATCAACAAGGTCGGAACGATCTACTCCCAACTGGGGATTTTCCCATAATAAAGAAGGGATCAGGGTGTCGGGGGGCAGATGCTACCGGCTCCGCCACAGGAGAATCGGCCCCCAAATGCCCTGGTCCCCATCCTTCAAGCCCTGCTGCCGAATGAAAATCGCCTTCATCCTCTTCAACGGCCTCACCTGGCTCGATCTGGCGGGCGTCTATGACCCCATCAGCCGGCTGAAGTCGCTCGACTACTTGCCAGATCTGGAATGGGATTTCTGTGCCCTGACAGACACGGCAGAAGATCCCGGAGGCCTCAAGCTGCTGCCATCCCGGATAGGAGGCAGCCTTGCAGGGTATGATGCCATCGTCGTGCCCGGTGGCAAGGGAGCACGCCTGCTGATGCATGATGCGGCATTTGTGGACTGGATCCGGACGGCGGGAGATGTGCGATGGAAGATCTCTGTGTGCACCGGCAGCCTCATCCTGGGAACGGCAGGATTTCTGAAGGACAGAATTGCGACCACCCATTTCGATGCGTACGACCTGCTGGCCCCTTTATGCAAATACGTCGAACACCGCAGGATCGTCGAAGACGAAGATTGCATCACTTCAGGAGCCGTCGCATCATCAATCGACCTGGGGCTATATCTCTGCAGGAAATGGGCGGGCGATGATGCGGATGTCATGATCCGGCACATGATGGACTACAAGGGATGACCCCGGAAACCAATCCGACAGTTTTCAAACAGATCCGTATTCATCAATATTCCGGCATGCATGACAACCAGGAAACGGACTCGCCCTCCAGGGAAACGGCATGGCAATGCCTGCCGTTGGTGATGACCAGAAACGCAACGGGCACCGCCAGGTTGTAACGGATCACTTGCATGAGTGTATCCTGCGAGAGTTCGACTTCCATAGCCTTGCATTCGATTGTCATCCAGGGCTTGTGGCTGCGGTCGAATATCATGATGTCGAATTTCTTTTTCAATTCCCCCAGCGAGATCTCTTTCTCGACGGCGATCATCCCCTTGGGATAGCCCAGTGTGAGGACCATCCAGCTGATGACATTCTGCCGAACCCATTCTTCAGGAGAAAGCCGCACCCATGCACGGCGTATGCCGTCAAAGATTTCCGGGTGCCCCTTGGGTCCGCTTCGGGTACGGAAAGCGGGTGGAGGAAAATCGATCCTGATCATAGGTGCAAAGTAATCAGTATTTTTATCCGGCCGGCATAAATGGCTTATACCAACACATGATCAACAAGGATGAAATCGTAAGGAACTGGCTGCCGCGGTACACCGGGGAAAAACTCGAGCATTTCGGGCAATACATCCTGCTGACCAACTTCTCCAATTATGTGAATCTTTTTGCCGAATGGAACGGCGTTGAAGTGATCGGAGAGGGGAAGCCCATGCAATGCGCCACAGCAGATGGCATTACGATCATCAACTTCGGCATGGGCAGCCCGACAGCGGCAACCATCATGGATCTGCTCACGGCGATCTCGCCTAAAGCCGTGCTTTTCCTCGGCAAATGCGGAGGCCTCAAGAAACGCAATAAACTCGGCGACCTGATCCTCCCTATCGCAGCCATTCGGGGTGAGGGAACATCCAATGACTATTTCCCGCCGGAAGTTCCCGCACTGCCCGCTTTCGCACTGCAGAAAGCCATCTCGACCACCATACGGGAACACGAAGTGGATTACTGGACAGGAACCGTCTACACCACCAACCGAAGGGTGTGGGAACACGATGAGGAATTCAAGAACTATCTCCAGAAGATAAGGGCCTATGCCATCGATATGGAAACCGCAACGGTATTCTCTGTCGGCTTCTTCAACAAGATCCCCACCGGCGCACTGCTGCTTGTAAGCGACCAACCCATGACACCCGAAGGCGTCAAGACGGAAGAAAGCGACCGCAAAGTGACCGGTGATTATGTAAAAACCCATCTGAAGATCGGCATCGAATCGCTCAAGCAGCTGATCAACGACGGACTCACGGTCAGACACCTCAGATTCTAATCAACCTTATGGAACCTTTGTTGCAGGTAGAACACCTCTCCGTAAGCTTCTCCACGGAACAGGGACGCATGCAGGCCCTGGATGACGTTTCCTTTCATGTCATGCAGGGCGAGGTCCTCGCAATTGTGGGAGAGTCCGGCTCCGGAAAATCCGTCACGGCACTGTCAGTCTTGGGATTGCTTCCTTCCCCGCCCGCGAAAATTGATGGCGGACGCATACTTTTTTCCCCTGGCGGAGCGATCCCGACCGACCTTGCCGGTATGGACCGGAAGCGCATTTCGGCCGTTCGAGGGAAACATATCTCCATGATCTTCCAGGAACCGATGACCTCGCTGAACCCTGTCAAGACCTGCGGGGAGCAGGTGGCCGAGGTCATTCGTTGCCATGAAGGCTGCACGGCAAAGGAAGCAAAGCAGAAAACCATCAGGCTTTTTGACAGGGTCAGGCTGCCATCCCCGGCATCCATGTACGGGCGGTTTCCGCATCAGTTGAGTGGTGGCCAGAAACAGCGGATCATGATCGCCATTGCGATGAGCTGCAGACCTGACCTGCTGATAGCCGACGAACCCACCACCGCCCTCGACGTGACCGTACAGAAAGCCATCCTCGAACTGATCCGAGGCCTGCAGCGGGAGGATCGCATGGGCGTGATGTTCATCACGCACGACCTGGGCATCGTGTCAGAGATCGCTGACAGGGTCCTGGTCATGTATAAGGGTCGCATCGTGGAAACAGGTCCCGTGAATGAGGTCCTCACCCACCCTCGGCACCCCTACACCCGCGCATTGCTAGCCTGCCGGCCGGGCCTGCAACCCAAAGGCACCAGGCTGCCCGTCGTCAGCGACTTCATCCGGGAAGATGATCCTCCGCTGGCGGCCCAACCAAGGAAAGACGTCATGCCGGACAAAACATCAGCCAAGGCACTGCCCGAAACATCTCAGCCCATCATGGAAGTGCAAAACCTTCGCGTATGGTTTCCGGGAGGCACAGGAAAGGAAATGGTAAAAGCGCTGGATGACATCAGCTTTTCCATTCAGGAAGGCGAGACGCTTGGGCTCGTGGGAGAGTCCGGTTGCGGGAAGACCACGCTCGGGAGAACCCTCCTCGGACTGATCCGTCCATCCAAAGGGAGCATCCTCTTCCGGGGCCATGACCTGGCGCATATCCCTGCCGACGAATGGAAAAAGCGGAGGAAAGAGTTGCAGATCGTTTTCCAGGATCCATACGGTTCGCTTAATCCGAGAATGACCATCGGCAAAGCGATCGAAGAACCGCTGTTGGTGCACGGATCCATTACGACCCAAAAGCAACGCCGCGATAAGGTCGTGGAACTGCTCGAAAAAGTGGATATGAAAGCCGCACATTTTCACCGATATCCTCATGAGTTCTCCGGCGGACAACGGCAGCGGATCGGAATCGCCAGGGCGCTGGCACTCGACCCCGGCTTCATCGTTTTCGACGAATCCGTATCCGCACTTGATGTGAGTGTACAGGCACAGGTGCTCAACCTACTCAACGACCTTAAAAACACACTTGGCTTCACCGCCATCTTCATATCGCATGACCTGTCGGTCGTACACCATATCAGCGACCGCATCATCGTCATGCAAGAAGGCCACATCATCGAAAGCGGAACGGCAGACGGGATTTTCCATCACCCAAAAGAACCATACACACGTGCATTGGTAGAGGCCATCCCCGGAAAAGCGCTGAACAGATGGGCATGACAAGGCCGTCAACCTACCGCTCATAAAATAAGTAAAGGATCTTCTTTTTTATGCATTAACTTTGCACCCCAATTTAAGCCTGTACAGAAAC
>CAJBPC010000124.1 GCA_903957405.1 uncultured bacterium
GATCAAGCGCAGGGAAAGTTTCCGGCCATTCGCTCCTTCCATACTCAAGGAATACACAGGCGAGTATTTTACCAGAAATGATGAGGTTCCCTTCATGGAAAAGGTCTTTCCGATCCGTAAGGAAAAACACAGTATTATCCCCGCAGTCACGCATGTCGACGGCACGGGCAGGCTCCAGACTGTTGACAAGCATATCTCACCGATGTATTACGCCCTGATCGACAGATTCCGGGAAAAGACCGGAGTGCCGATCCTGCTGAATACCTCCTTCAACGAGAATGAGCCGATTGTCAACACCCCCCAGGAAGCACTGGATTGTTTTCTCCGTACACAGATGGACATGCTTGTACTAGAGAACTGCGTCATCGAAAGAAGCGATATCAAATGAAGGTCACTTACTTCCACCGAAAGGTCATAGAGCATTTGCACTTCAGTGTGGAGATCATCTTCAATGATCTTCGCCGGAATCTTCCGAAAGAGGTCAGCACCGAGATCGTCACGTCGAAGTATTTCAGCAAAGGGCTGCTGCCGAGAATCCTAAATGGAATCGAGGCCTTCTCAAGGCGAGGCGCAATCAATCACGTAACAGGTGATATAAATTACATCGGGCTATTCCTGCCCCGCCGGAATACGATACAGACGATCCTGGACTGCGTGGCCATGCACAACCTCAAGGGCATCCGCAGGTATATCTATCAGCTCTTCTGGATCAGGATACCCGCCAGCAGGGCTAGGTTCGTGACGACCATATCCGAAGCATCAAAGGCAGAGATCATCGAATTCTCCGGTTGTTCGCCCGACAAGGTGAAGGTCATTCCGATCGCGCTGTCGCCTGTTTTCAAAAGGACCGAAAGAACATATAACTGGGATAAGCCAAGGATTTTGATCGTGGGTGGCGCACCGAACAAGAACATTTCCAATATCCTCCAAGCACTCAAGGATCTGAACTGTCAGGTCAATATAGTGGGAAAATTCAATCCTGAATACAAGCAGTTTCTGGAGGAGAACAAAATGGATCATACATACCAGTGGGGTCTGAACATCGCTCAGATGTACGATAAATACAGGGAGACCGACATCCTGGTCTTCGCATCGACATACGAGGGATTCGGTATGCCGATCATTGAAGCTCAAGCCACAGGCGTGCCGGTGGTGACAAGCAATATCTCATCCATGCCGGAAGTGGGAGGAGAAAATTCCGCTATTTTTGCGGATCCTTACGATGTCGGTTCGATACGAGAAGCGGTTTTGAACATCATGCAGGATAGTGGCCTCCGGGAGGGCCTCATTCAAAATGGATATGAGAACATACGGCGATTCGAACCCGGTCTGCTGTCAAACATGTATCTCGACCTATATAAAAAAATATGAAAGCAGTCATCATCGGAGGAGCCGGCTTCATCGGTATCAACGCGGTCTACTCATTTCTTGGGAAAGGATATGAAGTGGTCGTTGTCGACAACCTGTCAAGAAAAGGCAGCGCTTACAACCTGGAACAGTTGCAGCAAAAGCATGATGTTCCTTTTCATAATATTGACATCAGGAATGCGGATGCCATCGCAGCTTTCTTTGAACAGGAAAAAAACCTGGATGCGGTACTGTTACTGGCCGGACAGGTTGCTGTCACCACTTCTGTGACCAATCCCAGAGAGGACTTCGATATCAACGCCATGGGCACTTTCAACGTGCTCGAAGGCCTCCGCCTTTCAGGCCAAAAACCATTGCTCCTGTACTCTTCCACCAACAAGGTGTATGGAAAGATGGAAGACCTGGAGGTTGAGGAGTCAGATAAGCGCTACGAATACCGGGATCTCAAAACGGGCATCACAGAAGAACGCCAGCTTGATTTCTACTCTCCCTACGGATGTTCCAAAGGGGCCGGGGATCAATATGTTCGGGATTACAATCGCATCTATGGCATACCCACCGTGGTTTTCCGCCAGTCATGCATCTACGGCCCCAACCAGTTCGGCATCGAAGATCAGGGATGGGTGGCATGGTTCACCATCGCTACACTCATGAAACGGGAAATCACCATTTACGGTGACGGCAAGCAGATACGCGACGTGCTCTTCGTGAACGATCTCGTAGAGCTATATGACAAGGCCATTCAGCATCGTGAGCAATGTGCCGGGAAGATATACAACGTGGGCGGGGGGCCTGACCACAC
This sequence comes from uncultured bacterium, assembly GCA_903957405.1. Classification (GTDB taxonomy): domain Bacteria; phylum Bacteroidota; class Bacteroidia; order Chitinophagales; family Chitinophagaceae; genus Pollutibacter. The sequence continues at coordinate 2,171 of CAJBPC010000124.1, forward strand.
CCTTTCACTTAAAGAACTCATCGCCATCCTAGAAGAAAGGTTCAATCGACCCATCGACAGGAAGACCAGTGAATGGAGACCCGGAGACCAGAAAGTATACGTCTCCAATATCGACAAGGTGAAAGCTGACTTGGGATGGGAACCCACCACCGGCATCGCCACCGGCATTAACGCCATGGCCGACTGGATAGAAGCGAATCGTGACATTTTAAACCATTACGTTTTCGGCAAAAGCCTGCCTGTCTGCTGAAGATATATGAACAGGACCCAATATGAATATCACCCCCAGGTAGGGTACAAGTTCATCCCCGGACTCAAGTCTCGCGTGCAGCACGAGGGCGGAGGGTACTTTGTAAAGACCAACAATGCCGGGTTTCGCTCCGATCAGGATTTTCACTCACATAAGAAAATAGCGAAACGCATCCTCGTCTTCGGTGATTCATTCACTGCAGGCGATGGGGTTTCAAACAAATACCGATACACAGACTTGTTGCAGGAGTCGCTGGATGGAACGGAACTGTATAATTTCGGATTGCCAGGCTCAGGAACCGACCAGCAATTGTTGCTCTACCGCGAATATGCCCGTCAGTTCGAACATGACCTGCTGGTCATCTCAGTGATGGTGGAAAATATCCGAAGGGTGAATGCACATTACCGGTATTACCTTGATGCGGAAGGTGACGTAAAGGTTTGGCAAAAACCATACTTCAGGATCTCCAATGGATCGCTCCAGTTGTGCAACACACCCGTATATCCCACTCCGATAAACCTAAGTGACCTGGAGGAATCCGAGAAGGAAAAAGTGGATACGGGAGGCAGGTTCGAACCCGTCAGAAAGCTTGCCAAAAAACTCGGATTGAAAGATCTGCTGCAGAAGATCGTTCGCTTTCAGCCTGTCCCGGAATACGATAGTGCTAAAAACTCCGAGTGGTTGCTCATGAAGAAGATTCTGCAGACATGGATCGAAGAATCGGAAGTACCGGTTTTGCTGGTTCCCATACCGATGTTCCATCATGTGGAAGGTACTGCCAGCGCAAAATCCTATCAGGCAAGATTCTCGGAACTCTCCGAATCGTGCATGATCCACGATCCGCTGCCAGATCTCCTGAAATACGATCTGCCCACCCGAAGGTCTTTTCGTTTCGGGAAAGACGTACACCCCACCGTAAAGGGGCATGAGGCTTTGGCAGCAAGCATCCTGCCTGCCATTCGTACATTGCTTTGACAGGTAGAGCAGGGGCATGCTTCTCTTACATTGTTTATTTTCCTCAGTAAAAACCATCGATACGTTCATACATGTCAGATAAATACATCCTTGGCATCTCAGCTTTCTATCATGATGCTGCAGCCGTCATCCTCCGCAATGGAGAGATCGTCGCGGCCGCACAGGAAGAGCGCTTCACCCGTAAGAAGCATGATCCGAGATTCCCGGTCAATGCGATCAATTACTGCCTGGAAGAGGCTTACATCGAACCTGACGAAATCGATGCTGTCGCATTTTATGATAATCCGATGCTCACCTGGGACAGGATCGTCAGAAGTTGCGCACTCTCCGGAGAAGGGAGTCTCCCGACCTTCACATCAGCATTCCACTCCGTGCTGGGTATAAAGGCATGGGTGAAGGATCATGTGGTTAAGGCGATCGGCAATTCGGGTAAGCTCGGAAAGATCGTTTTCTCCGGACACCATATGTCCCATTCGGCATCTTGCTATTATCCTTCCCCCTATGAAGATGCCGCCATCCTGACCCTCGATGGCGTCGGAGAATGGTCGACGACGACCATCGCACATGGCAATGGCTCCGATATCAACGTACTGAAAGAGATCAATTATCCCCACTCCCTCGGGCTTCTCTACAGTGCATTCACCTATTACTGCGGATTCAAGATCAATTCCGGCGAATACAAGCTCATGGGCCTCGCTCCTTACGGAAGGCCGGTCCACGTCGACAAAATCTATGAGAACCTTATCGATGTCAAGGCGGATGGGTCATACAGGATGAACCAGGATTATTTCGGATTCCTCGAAGGAAGCCATTCGATCAATCAGAAATTCTGCGATCTGTTCGAGGGCGATGCGAGGAAACCAGAGTCGCGCATCACCCAGCGTGAAATGGACCTTGCAGCATCGATCCAGGTCGTGACGGAAGAAGTCATGATGAAGATCGCCAGGACAGCAAAGCAACTTACCGGATCAAAGCATCTTTGCATGGCGGGTGGTGTTGCGCTGAACTGCGTCGCAAATGGCAAACTGCTCCGCGAAAAAATCTTCGACTCGATCTGGATACAGCCTGCTGCCGGTGATGCCGGCGGTGCCCTGGGTGCCGCATATGTGGCATGCCACCAGCTTATGAAAGAACCGCGTGTCGCACTTTCGGGTAGCCGTGACCGTCAAAAAGGATCCTACCTCGGTCCGGGGTACTCCGACACCGAGATCAATGCATTCCTGCAGCGAAACAGCTACCCTGCCCATCATTTCGCGGATCCCTCAAAACGTGCGGAAAAGTTGGCCTCCCTGTTGGCGGAAGGCAAGATCGCAGGCTTCCTTTCGGGCAGGATGGAGTTCGGGCCGCGCTCCCTGGGTGCACGTTCCATCATCGGGGATGCGCGCAATAAGGAAATGCAGTCAAACATGAACCTGAAGATCAAATTCAGGGAATCTTTCAGGCCGTTTGCACCCGCTGTTCTCGCCGGTGATGAAAGCCTTTATTTCGAACTGGACCATGACAGTCCATACATGCTCCTGGTGGCACCGGTGAAAGAGGAAATACTCCTCCGCACCGATGGGGCGGAACAGATGCCTGAGGACATGATATCCATCATCAACCGGGAAAGATCTCTCATACCCGCTGTCACCCACGTGGATAATTCCGCGAGGATACAGACCGTACACAAGGATACGAACCCCGGTTTTTACGATGTCATTGAAGCGTTCAAAAAGCAGACGGGTAGTTCCGTGCTCGTGAACACATCCTTCAATGTCAGGGGCGAACCCATCGTTTGTTCACCGGCCGATGCATACAAATGCTTCATGCGGACCAACATGGACGTACTCGTATTGGAAGGATACATACTCATCAAAGAAGAACAGCCAAACTATACCGAACATGAAAACTGGCAGGAAGAGTTCCAGCTCGATTGATAATCAAATCATTGACGATCGCATCAAAAAGCTGTTCGTAGATTACATAATGCCAGAGTCGGAGAGGCTGAAAAGCCTGCCTGACCCGTATGGAATGCGATGCAGTGACGATGTTCAATCTTATTTTGAGGAGCCCAGACATCCGAAATTGGTAAGTCATCAGCTGATGGATCTGGATAGCGAAGAAGAATTGTCCGCGCGCTTGTCGGACTTGTGGCAGGATGCTCCCAATCTGCTTGCCATGGTCCCGGAGATGGCAAAGCTCGCCGTTGCACTAAAATCAAGTTCGGAGGACCAATCCGCGGACCTTGACTCATTCATTTATGTGATGTATTGATCTGCATGCCATCGAGGCTGCATATACGGCAGATCACACATGCAAAGACCGATGTTCGTTCCATGCGCATCTCTATAATCACCGCCACGTATAATTCTGCTGCTACAATCCGGGACACGGTATTGTCGGTGAAGGCCCAATCGTATGAATCGGTTGAACACATCATCATCGACGGAGGTTCGACTGACGGCACATTGGATATCCTCAAGGAATATCAACATATCGGCCGGATATCGAGTGAACCCGATCGCGGGATGTATGATGCCATGAATAAGGGGATCGGAATGGCCAACGGAGATGTGATCGGCATATTGAACTCAGATGATTTCTATGCCGGGCCGAAGGTGTTGGAAAAAGTTTCAGAGGCTTTCGCTTCCACTGAAATAGATGCCGTGTATGGTGACCTGGACTATGTGGATGCAACAGATGCCAACCTGCTTGTTCGATCCTGGAGATCCGGTCGGTATGTGCAGGACGCCTTCAAATGGGGGTGGATGCCACCTCACCCGACATTTTTTGTCAGAAAAGAGATTTACGAAAAATATGGCGGGTTCAACCTGAACATGGGTACGGCGGCGGATTATGAACTCATGCTGCGCTTCATCCACCGGCAGGGAATCCGGATGGCGTATTTGCCGGAGGTCTTGGTGAAAATGCGTTCCGGTGGCGCCAGCAACGCATCCCTCACGGCGAGGCTAAAGGCAAATCAAAACGACCATAAGGCTTGGAAAGAGAACGATCTAGAGCCTTACTGGTTCACCCTGTACCTCAAACCCCTCCGGAAAATCAGTCAGTTCCTCGTCAGGTGAACGCATGAGCATCACTCCTCCAAGGGAAGTCCGGTAAACCTGTCGAAGTGTTACAAGTTAAACAGCTCTTGAATAATATGCATCCCCTTTGTGCGTTTTCTTAAGCCATGTCAGTGGGTATCAATTCAGAAAGTCATTCATCAAAATCATAAGAATAACATGAGCAAGGTCGCATTGATAACAGGGATCACCGGACAGGACGGTTCTTATCTGGCAGAATTGCTGCTGGAAAAAGGGTATATCGTCCATGGTATAAAGCGCAGGAGTTCACTCTTTAATACCGACAGGATCGATCATCTGTATCAGGATCCGCATGAGAAGTCAATCGGCATGCACCTGCATTATGGCGACCTGACGGACAGCACCAACCTCATCCGCATCATTCAGGAAACCCAGCCGGATGAGATCTACAACCTTGCGGCCATGAGCCATGTGCATGTGAGTTTCGAGACTCCTGAATATACGGCCAACGCCGATGGAATCGGAACCCTTCGGATCCTGGAAGCTGTCAGGTTGTTGGGAATGATCAAAAAAACGCGCATCTATCAGGCCTCCACCTCCGAATTATATGGTCTGGTACAGGAAGTTCCACAGTCTGAGACGACACCTTTCTATCCCCGTTCACCTTATGCCGTGGCCAAACTTTATGGTTACTGGATCACGGTGAATTATCGGGAGGCATACGGAATGTATGCCGTCAACGGGATACTTTTCAACCACGAATCACCTGTGCGGGGTGAGACTTTCGTGACCAGGAAGATCACCCGTGGTGTCGCAAAGATCGGTTTGGGTATGCAGGACAAGATATATCTCGGCAACCTCAACGCCCGCCGTGACTGGGGCCATGCAAAAGATTATGTGGAAGGCATGTGGCGCATCCTGCAGCAGGATGTGCCGGAGGATTATGTGTTGGCTACAGGCGTCACCACCCCCGTCAGGGAGTTTGTCAGAATGGCATTCCGTGAGATCGGTGTCGAACTCGAGTTCCGTGGTGCCGAGGATAAAGAGGTCGGAGTGGTGGTTTCCAGCACGCATCCCGATTACCCCGTGGCAATTGGCCGGGAAGTGGTTGCTGTAGATCCCAGATATTACCGGCCGACAGAGGTAGATCTCCTCATTGGTGATCCCTCAAAGGCAAAAACGAAACTCGGATGGGTACCCACTTACGATCTTCCCATGCTTGTCGCGGATATGGTTCAGTCCGACCTTGGGGTTTTCAGCCGCGAAAAACTGTTGCTGAATTCAGGTTTTGCCGTGAAAAACCAATATGAGTGATTTATTATTTTACCATTATCAGCCGATAAGGAAGTCTCACCATCATGCAAAAAGACAGTAAGATCTATATTGCCGGGCATCGTGGCATGGTCGGTTCAGCGATTCTTAGACGCCTTCAGTCTGAGGGGTTCTCGAATTTCATATTGCGTCGTTCCGCTGAGATGGACCTCCGTGACCAATCAGCCGTGAATGCTTTTTTTGAAACAGAGAAACCTGAATATGTTTTTCTAGCAGCTGCAAAAGTGGGAGGGATCCTCGCCAATAACACCTATAGGGGCTCATTTCTCTATGATAATCTGATGATCCAGAACAATGTGATCCATGCATCACACTTGAACGGCGTCAAAAAACTCATGTTCCTCGGATCCTCCTGCATCTATCCAAAGATGGCACCTCAGCCACTGAAAGAGGAGTATCTTCTAGGGGGTCCCTTGGAACCGACCAATGAACCCTATGCCATTGCCAAGATCGCAGGCATCAAGCTATGCGATGCATACCGATCGCAATATGGCTGCAATTATGTGTCCGTCATGC
>CAJBPC010000125.1 GCA_903957405.1 uncultured bacterium
CAATGGCTGCCAGTCGATTCCAGACACCGCAACCATCAGTGTGTTTGAAACAAAAGCTTTCGCCGGCAATGATACCATCGTAGGACTGGGACTGCCCTTTCAGCTCATGGGCTCAGGCGGACTCATCTACAGCTGGTCGCCGGCATTCGGACTTAGTGATCCAAACATTTCCAACCCCATCGCCTCTCTGACCGCCGATGCCTTTTATGTGCTCACGGTATCCACCCCGGCGGGGTGCGAGACCTCCGACACCATCAACATTCGAGTTTTCAAAGGACCCGAGATATATGTACCAACCGCCTTCACACCCAATGGTGACGGACTCAACGATCTACTGAAAGCCCTGCCGATAGGCCTTACGCTCAATTACCTCAAGATATTCGACCGATGGGGAAACCTGGTATTCTCCACAACGGACCCGCGGATAGGCTGGGACGGCAGGGTACGCGGTAAAGACAGTCCGACCGCCATTTTCATATGGACCGTCAGTGGGAGCGACAGCACTGGCAGGACGATTGTCAAGAAGGGTACGCTGCAATTGATCCGTTGATATCAGTGGGAAGTGATTTCTGAAGCAAATCGGTTAATTTAGTGATCCGCTTACACACTAAAACATGCCATATGAGTGATTCCAGACGCCGCTTCCTACAACAGACAGCCATGCTCTCCGCAGGGTGGGGCTTAACTTCCGCCATGCCGGGACCATTGCACCAAAATCTCACCAGAGGACATCTTGCCGACAAGGTCCGCATCGGTGCCATCGGCATCAACGGAATGGGATGGTCCGTCTTGAAAGCAATGCTCAAGGCAAACCCCGACGTCATATGTACGGCGCTTTGCGATATCGACAGCAATCTGCTTCAGAAACGATCCGCCGAATTGGAAAAGCAGTACAATACCAAAGCAGTCACCTATGCAGACCACCGGGCACTACTGGAAGACAAGAACGTAGATGCGGTGATCATCGGCACACCAGACCACTGGCATTGCCTTCAGATGGTGGAAGCTTGCCAGGCAGGCAAACATGTGTATGTGGAAAAGCCCGCCGGCAACTCCATAGAGGAAGTGAGGATCATGGTGGCGGCACAAAAAAGATATGGACTTGCCGTTCAGGTCGGTCAATGGCAAAGAAGCAATGCACATTTCAAATCGGCGCAGGATTACATACAGAGCGGGAAATTAGGCAAGATACGCATGGTAAAAACATGGGCATACCAGGGATGGATGAAGAATATCCCTGTGAAGCCGGATGGCCTCCCCCCCATCGGGGTGGACTATGATCGCTGGTTGGGGCCTGCACAGAAAAGAGCCTTCAACGAGAATAGATTCCATTTCAATTTTAGATGGTTCTGGGATTATGCAGGTGGCCTGATGACTGACTGGGGAGTACATCTGGTGGATTACGCCCTGTTGGGAATGAATGCGAAGGATCCCATTTCCATCATGGCCTCCGGAGGGAAAATGGCCTATCCGGATGATGCCGCAGAGACGCCTGACACACTCGCCACCGTCTATGATTTCGGAAATTTCATCCTGCTGTGGGAACATGCACAAGCCATCAAGAACGGCAATTACGGGCGCGATCACGGCATCGCATACATCGGCAACAATGCCACCCTGGTACTCGACCGGGGTGGATGGCAGGTGATACCGGATGAGGGCAATAAGGAAGTCGTTGAAGCCGTGAAAAGATCGGATGACGGACTGGCTAACCACACCCGGAACTTCATAGAAGCGATCAAGTCAGGTGACAATGGATCCCTCGCGGCACCCATTGAAGCCGGTGCCACGGTTGCAGAAGTATGCCAGATGGGCAACATCGCTTATAGAACAGGAAAAAAACTACTTTGGGACAAGGAAAAACGCCTCTTTCTCGACGCGGAAGCGAATAAACTCATCAAACCCGTTTACCATAATAACTATAAACTCCCAAGAATATGAATATGAAGTGCACAATCCTTGCTGCTTTGTCGGTCTTGTCATTCCAACCGCTATTCGCACAAGAAATAAACCGTTCCAAAGGCGACCCCAAACTCAGCGAGTACTACGAACCGGCAGCACCCATCGTGACGCCCGGAAGGACTTCGCAGGATCCACCCAGCGATGCAATCATCCTCTTCAACGGAAATGATTTCTCACAATGGAAATCGGAAAAAGGCTCGCCCATCGCATGGACACTGGAGAATGGCGCAATGGTCGTCAAAGGGGGCAGTGGCGGCATCCGAACCAAACTCGCATTTGGCGATTGCCAGTTGCATGTGGAATTCCGCACCCCTGCGGAGGTGAAAGGAGACGGCCAAGGTAGAGGCAATAGCGGCGTATACCTGATGGACCGGTATGAGCTGCAGATACTGGACAATTACAATAATAAAACCTACGTGAACGGTCAGGTAGGCAGCATCTATAAACAATTGCCACCCCTCGCCAATGCCTCCCGGCCTCCGGGTGAATGGCAGACCTATGATATCATCTTCATCGCACCGCGTTTTTATGCAGATGGCCGTGTGAAGTCGCAGGCAACCATCACGGTGATCCACAACGGGGTCTTGGTTCAGAATAATGCCACCATTTGGGGAGGCTCTGAATACGTGGGTGCACCCGTCTATAAAAAACACGGAGAAAAAGAGCCGATATACCTGCAAGACCATGGAAATCCCACAGCCTTCAGGAATATTTGGATAAGAGAACTGTAAGCATCGTAACAAATCCCTTCAGCGCGCTGGCCGGCTCGCTGAAGGGATTTCTATGACCCCTAGTGTCCTATTTTACAATCCTCCAGTTCATCGGATACCTGTACAATTTCAAGTCGCTTGCACGGATCGCCCCTAGGATGCAGCATACCAGTTGGATCACCCAGGGCACCCACAGGAATACCCACCCGATGATTGAAATCAACAACCCCAGATAGAGCAGGGAAAGGGTTATCTGAAAGTTCAGGGCCTCACGGGCGTGGTCCGCAACAAAGGTTGATTCATCCTTTTTCACAAGATAGATGACAAGTGCGGGGATGATCCAAAAAAAAATGGAGAGCACATGAACCAAGATGGCGATGGTGCGCTCATCACCATCAGGGGTATACGATGGGGTGATCTCTTTCCCCAAAAGATCGCTATTGTCGTTTAATCCGGACATGGGATATTTTTTATTGAAATTAACCTTTTCTTCCATTTAAACACCGGTCATGAAGTTAAGCGATGACAGGAAGAAACCTATGCATTTCTGTAGGAACGGGTCTCAGCGGATGCCGTAAGAGATCATGAAAAAAATGGGAAGGATCACTTCCTCGGCTTGCCCGCGAGACAAAAGGGAGGCAGCAATAAAGGCTTACTGATCTTTCGGAAGGGCTTTTTGCATCTGTTTCAGCAGCGTATGTACCGCCTCCATATCTGACATATCCTCGAATACCATCATGAAATTCTTTCCCACCTGCTTCAGGCGACCCTTGTTCGTAGCAGTCTGAATGAATTCAAGGATGGCCTTGAAAGTGCGGGATTCGAAATAAGGTGATTCGGGATTGTTCACAAAATAGCAACGGAGGGTATCCAGCTTCAGGGTCATGCGTTCAAAGCCAAGTTCGACACCCAGCTTTCGGCATCTGACCGTGGTGAACAGGCTATCCAAACGAGCAGGTACCGGACCGAACCTATCCGACAACTCCTGATGAAATGCCTGCAGTTCATCCTCATCTGCCAGGTTGTCGAGCCTGTAATACAGGGTAAGCCGCTCCGTAATGCTCTCGACGTAGTCATCCGGGATAAGGATCTCAAGGTCGGTGTCGATGGTGCAATCCTTCACGAAATCATCCTCCCGGCTTATCTCCTCTTTGAAGACATCCCTGAACTCTGTACGCTTCAGTTCCCGTATCGCCTCGTCGAGGATCTTCTGGTACATCTCAAATCCGATCTCGACCATAAAACCACTCTGTTCTCCCCCAAGCATATTGCCTGCACCGCGGATATCGAGGTCGCGCATGGCGATCTGAAAACCGCTTCCGAGTTCACTGTGCTGCTCCAGTGTCTGCAGACGTTTGCGGGAATCGGACGGCAAAATACTCATCGGTGGGGCGAGCAGATAGCAGAATGCCTTTCTGTTGCTTCTGCCAACACGCCCGCGCAACTGATGCAGGTCGCTCAGCCCGAACTGATGAGCATTGTTCACGATGATCGTGTTCACATTTGGGATGTCCACACCGCTCTCCACGATGTTGGTGCAGACCAGTACGTCATATTTCCTGTCAATGAAATCGAGGATCCGTTCCTCCAGCTCGTGGCCTTCAAGCTGTCCGTGTGCGAATCCCACCTGAAGGTCAGGACATAGCCCCCTTATGATGGCTGCCATCTCCCCCAATCCCTGGATCCTGTTATGGATGAAAAACACCTGACCTCCGCGTTCCGTCTCGAAATAGATCGCATCCCTGATGAAGTCCTCATTGAAGACCTGTACCTCCGTTTGTATCGGCTGCCGATTCGGGGGCGGCGTGTTGATGATGCTCAGATCTCGCGCACCCATCAGGCTGAACTGGAGTGTTCTTGGGATAGGCGTTGCCGTTAGTGTGAGGCAGTCCACTTCCGTCTTCAGCGTCTTCATCTTCTCCTTATGCCCGACGCCGAATTTCTGTTCCTCATCGATGACCAGGAGGCCGAGATCCTTGAACTTGACGTCTTTTGCCAGCAGGGCGTGTGTGCCGATGATGATGTCTATCTTTCCCTCTTCCACCCGCTGCAATGTCTCCTTTTTTTCCTTGGCCGACTTGAAACGATTGATGTAGTCGACCGTCACGGGGAAGTCTCGAAGTCTTTCGCGGAAGGTCTTGTAGTGCTGGAAAGCAAGGATGGTGGTGGGCACGAGTATCGCAGCCTGTCGTCCGTCGAGGCATGTCTTGAAGGCCGCCCTGACCGCCACTTCCGTTTTTCCGAAACCGACATCGCCGCAGACCAGCCTGTCCATCGGGTGTGGACTCTCCATATCTTTCTTCACATCCGCGACGGCCTTGCTTTGATCGGGTGTGTCTTCATAGATGAAAGACGCTTCGAGTTCAGTTTGCATGTAGTTGTCAGGGGCATGGGCAAAACCCGCCTGTGCCTTCCGCTGGGCATAGAGTTTGATCAGATCGAAAGCGATCTGCTTCACGCGGATCTTGGTCTTGTCCTTCAGCTTCTGCCATGCATCACTGCCGATCTTGTTAACCTTTGGTATGTGACCCTCCTTCCCTGTGTATTTGGAGATTTTGTGAAGGGAGTTGATGTTCACGTAAAGCAGGTCGCTATCCTTGTAAAGAATTCGCACCGCCTCCTGCGTTTTTCCACCGATATCGATCTTCTGCAATCCACTATACACGCCCACGCCATGGTCGATATGCACGACGTAGTCGCCCGGCTGGAGTTCTTTCAATGCACGAATGGTGAGTGCCTTGCTTTTGTTGTAGGCCTGCTTGATGCGGTATTTGTGGTATCGCTGGAATACCTGGTGGTCGGTATAGCAGACCAGTTTGAGGGATTCATCGATGAAGCCTTCATGAATGGCGACAGGGATGGGTACAAAATGAATCTCCACTTGAAGGTCGACGAAAATACTATGCAACCGCTCAAGTTGCTTTGGGTTCTCCGCGAAGATGTATGTGGTGAACTTCTTCGACTCCCACTGTTGAAGGTCTTTAATGAGCAGATCGAATTGCCTGTTGAAAGCAGGTTGCGCGCGGGTCTGGAAAGTCTCTTCGAGGGTTGGTGCCGGTAGCATTCCCTTGTAGCCGAAGGATATCCTGTGGTGCAGCGCCGTCAGGTCTTCCAGTTCCTGTGCTGCGGCAAAATCCTCTCTTCGGAGGCTGACAGCATTCGTTTCCTCATCATCGCGGGGTTGAATATCCGTTGTGGTTCTTTGCCAGAAAAGATCGAGGTTTGATTCTTCATCCATCCATTTCTCCCGGAGGAAATCGAAATCTTTCACCCATATCAATGTGTTCCCGGGAAGGAATTCAAGAAGCGTGGTCTTCTGTTCATCATCGAAACGCACATCCACATTCGGGATGATGTTAACCTGCAGGATTTTCCTTTCACTAAGCTGGCTCTCCGGATCGAAGATGCGGATTGAATCCACTTCATTGCCGAAGAGTTCGATTCGATAGGGCTTCTCATTGCCAAAAGAGTATATATCAAGGATGCCGCCCCGCATGGCGAACTGACCGGGTTCATATACAAAGTCTGTACGACTGAAGCCGTAGCCAACAAACCTCTGCATCAGGTTGTCGATATCAAGGGTGTCGTTGACCTTTATGCTGATGATATTGCCGGAAAGCGTCTCTGCCATGACCACTTTTTCCATCATTGCCTCCGGAAAGGTGACCATGATCTTCCGGTTTCCGGGCGCCGCAAAACGAGTGAGGGCTTCTGTACGGAGCATCACATGACTGCTATTGAGCAGAGTGTAATTTTTACTGTTCTTGAACGAGGATGGAAAGTAGAAAAGATCGATCGGACGGATCAGGCTGTCCAGGGTGTTGTGAAA
>CAJBPC010000126.1 GCA_903957405.1 uncultured bacterium
GGCTTGCAGAAATGTACTTAAAGGCAAAAGAACTGATCCCGAAGTACAAACCCAAATATGTAGTCTTCCAGTATAGCAAATGGCTGCCGGAACGTGCTGCCGGCATGTATAGAACCTCAGCAGGTTTCGAGATGGCAAAGCCATATTTCGAAGTACTTCCTTCTGGTGGTTTCGATATCAGAAAGACGGCTTATGCATCGGATCTTTATAACCTCAAAAGATATCCAAATTTGAATAAATCGATAGGTTCAGCGATTACATTTATTTTCGGAAGCGGTGTTATGAGGGAAATTTTTGTTCGAGAGGATTTAAAAAAATTCAGCATCTGGCTAGAAAGGAAGCTGGGCCGTTCAAATCCCGTCACGGCAACGGATGAACAAATGGAGGATTTATCAATGCAGGTATATAAAGAATTGATGGCGTACGCAAGAGAAAACCATGCGGAACCCTTCATATTGTCCATCCAAAATCAGCATAGGGAAATAGATGACTTTTATCCAAAATTCATGACACCCGCTGACTCATTGATCTTTATCGATGGCATGAAATACCATCGGAAATATCTGGATTCAAATACCTCTGCATCAATAAAATGGGACTTTATTCACTGGAGAAATGTGAATGGGGATTCCGTAAGAATGGATCTGCATCCAAATCATTTCTCACATTGGATGATCTCAAGGGCCATAGTCGACAAGTTAAAGCCTGCATTGAATTCAGATAAAGAAAAAAAGATCCGATGATACATTTCGATTTCCGAAAGAATATCATTATTGTACTTTGATCAACGCTTCATCGTGCCCAAAAAAACATACCGGGTTCGTCTGAAATGGTCAATGACACGATCAACACTCATCATTTTTTTTCAGTGACGGAAGCCAGAGATGGCATCGCACAGAAAAGGCCTTTTCTTCCGCCACAAAGTACTTCGATGTTTGCATTTCCGATGATCTCTCGTTATACTTACAGGTCGCCATAAGGGACCTGTTACCATTATTTTCACAGACATCTTAAATGCTTTCTTTGCTTCAGGCTGTCACCCTTCAGCAACATAATATGCATTGGATCCCGAAATTACTACGTCGATGGATGACTGCACGCAGTTCGCAACCACTGCCATCGGCCGTTAAAGACATTACCACCCAGTCCATGCTGTTGGCGAGGGAAGATGCCGCACTGGCGGACCGTTCACCGCACCAGCGTTTTTCGATGGGCAGCCGGCCCGTGATCCGATGGATCAAAGGGGATGGCCTGGACGATGATGTCACACGTGCCGCCATCGGGCAAGCGACCAGGCTTTTCGGCACCGACGTCGACTATTGCCTGTGCACCTACGGCATCGATGCGCACAGGGCTCGGCGCATCATGGAATGGTCCGTGCAACCCGTGGAGTGGCGGCCGGTAGATGCTGATGACAACAGGATGCTGGCCCGTTACCTTACGGATGCCGGCTGTGCGCCTGAACATTTCGGGTATTGGTGGAAATGGTTTCCGGAGCGGGTAAGACCCGGCGCACCGGAATGGACCCTGGCAGGCTGACGGAGACTTTCCCAATGCGACCGCGTGGTGCGCATCTACACTTAGCCTTCCCTGTTACCCCGGCCTCCGTCAAGAAGAGATCGAACGCGTTGCGGCAATGGTCCTGCACTTCACCGAACAAAAGGAGTCAGGCACCCCGGGGAAATGATGATATTCAAACACGAAAACCACAGTGTCGCAGGTTATCGATCCCTGAGGCAACTTACAGATAACCCTAAGCGATATTTTCATGGTCATCGCGAAATGGTGTCTCGGCACTTTGTTGCCATGGAGGGTTACGCAAGTGATACACTTTAGCAACCTCATCGTCTATATAGCCGGTCGTTTCATATGATCGGAACTGCCCGAAAGTGGGTCATGGATCAAACGGCGAAATGCTCAGGGTGTTTATATTTTACCGTTTGGATATGTTCACAGTAAAGAACCAATTCCCCTTCATTTTTGAAGATCTCATAGCTCGCCCTGTACAATCCCATATCCTTGTATTTCGGCTGCTTATCCAGATCTGTTTTGATCGTATAGATCGTGTCGCCAATGAATACCGGCTTGATGAATCGAAGCTTATCGTATCCGTAGCTGAATGCATTCACGCAGTTGGTAGCCACTAAACCCAGGCCTGCACTGAATACGAAAGCACCGGCCACCAGGCGTTTTCCGAACAGGCCTTCCTGTTTTGCGAAGATCTCATCTGCCACGTAGGGATGCATGTCCAATACGAGGTTGTTGAACTGCATGCTTTCTCCTTCGCTGATCGTCCGCCGGATGGAGCGGAGCCTTTTGCCGATGACGATGTCTTCATAAAACCAGTCTTCGGCGTTCCAGACAGGGATCTGTGCATGCAGCGATGGGTCTGAATTGGGATTTGTCATGAAGCTGTTTTTTATTTTATCAGATCGGGCCTGACGCCCATTGTTTCGTTTGAGATATAAGCGGCCTCGACGCAGGCCATCGTATTCAGACAATCCCTGATGTGGTTGTCCGGCACATACGCATCATCGGAAAATGTACGGAGCATTTGTGCCATCGAACCGGCAAATGCATCGGGAAACCATGAACCTTCTATCGGGACAACCTGCCATTCGGCATGCGGATCGTGTTGCCGTGTGATGTATTCAAAAACATCCGGTTCCCCATTGGGGTAGTTGAGCAACAACCCGATTTTAATATGAATGGCACCCTTGGTCCCTTCGATCTTGACGTAAGAATGCTGGTGTCTGGTTCCGTAGTCGTGGCAATGATTCGTGAGGATATTGGCCCAGAGTTCATCCCCGTGTATCATGCAGATGTTCGTCCGTACGGACGATAATTTTTTCATCGAGGGATGCCTGATGGTACTGGCCATCAGGGAAATCGGATCTCCCAGTAAATTTCTCACCAGGTCGATATAGTGAATGCTGTGGTATAGGATCTCCATCCGAGGTATGTCGTACAAGAAATCCCAAAGATGCCATGGGGTGTAGGTGTTGATGTTAATGTCGACATCAGTGATGACC
>CAJBPC010000127.1 GCA_903957405.1 uncultured bacterium
CATCGCCGAATTGCATAGGCTGATGAATGAGAGCGGTTTTGACCGCAATCAGTTTCTGCGGATAGGGGTGAAGGGCGGCGGTTGCTCCGGCTTGAGTTATATTCTTGCCTTTGAGGAAAAAATGCCGGAGGATGAGTTGGTGGAGATCCAAGGCATTTCGTGCATCATCAACCCATCCCAGGCCATCTATCTGTACGGTATGGAAGTTGATTGGGGCAGTGGCCTTGATGCAAGGGGATTTCTCTTCAACAACCCCAATGCATCTTCCACCTGCGGTTGTGGGAGTTCCTTCGCCGTATGACGCGTCCACCTGAGCATGGCCGATGTGCTGTACGTATCTCAGGCAGTCCAATCAAATGATCAGTTTCAGCAGTCAATATATGATGTCGGGTCCGGGATTCTTCTATGGGTTTCCGGACCCGTTTTTTTATGGCGGAAAGATCCTGTAAAAGCAAAACCCCGATGAATCGGGGTTTTGCTTTTACAAGGAGTCTGTGATCGAATGATTTCTTTGTAGGGTCTTACTTGGCTTTTGCAGTTGAGGTTTTTGCATCCTCTTCACTCATGCCGGTGAGCGGCTTGTCTTTTGCCAGATCGACCAACACCGGTGCCGCCACGAAAATGGTGGAATATGTACCCGTGATAACACCAATCAACATCGCGAATGCGAAGCCGCGTGTGACTTCTCCGCCGAAGATGAAGAGGATCAGCAGCGTCAGGAATACCGTCAGGGATGTCATGATCGTGCGGGATAGCGTATCGTTGATGGATTTGTTGATGATGGTTCCCTTATCGGCGCCTTTCATCAGACCTACATTTTCCCGGATTCTGTCGAACACGATGACCGTATCGTTCATGGAGAAACCGATGACCGTCAGGATGGCTGCGATGAAATGCTGGTCTATCTCCAGCGGGAATGGTACGATGTGTTTGAGGAAAGAGAAGACGGCCAGGGTCACCAACACGTCATGAAGAAGTGCGAAGATCGTACCTGTAGAATACCTCCAGTCGCGGAAACGCAGGAAGATGTACAAGAAGATGGCGATCAAAGCGAAGATCGTCGCTTTTACTGCGCCTTTCTTCAGGTCATCGGAAATCGACGGCAACACCGTCTGAGAGCTCTGGATGTTGTTCCGCTTGAACTGGTAGAAGGTCGCATTTGCGGGAAGGGATGTCTTCAGCGCATTGTATAGGGTTGATTCCACCAGGGAGTCCGCCGTTTTGCTTTGGTCATCGATCAGATACGACGTCGTGATATTCAGCGTTTTGTTATCCCCCACGGTCTTGATGATGGGGTTCTCGCCGAATGCCGTTTGCAGTGTTTGGGCAACGTCGTCAGATTTCATCTGCTGATCGAAACGAATGGTATAGCTGCGTCCGCCTTTGTATTCCACACCTTGGTCGAAGCCATTTATCAGGGAGCCGATACCCAGCAACAGGACCACGACAGAGATGCCGTAGGCTATCTTGCGGTATTCTATGAATTTGAAGTTGGCATTCTTGAGGATGTTCTCGCTCAGCTTGGAGAAATACTCGAAGTGGCGTTTTTTGTTCGTCCAATAGTCACTGATCAGCCTGGATACCAGGATGCCGCAGAAAAGCGACAACAGGATACCGAGGATCTGGGTGGTGGCGAAGCCAAGGATCGGTCCGAGACCGAAGTAGAACAGGATGACTGCCGTGATCAGTGTGGTGATGTGTGAGTCGAGCACCGGAGGGAGGGAACGGCTGTAGCCGTCGTTCACTGCCAGCAAATAGCTCTTACCCTTTCGGAGTTCATCCTTTATCCTTTCGAAGATGATGACGTTCGTGTCAACGGCCATACCGATGGTAAGCACCAGACCCGCGATACCGGGAGCCGTGAGGGTTGCTCCGAGTGCGCTGAGGATGCCTACTGTGAACAGGAGGTTGAGAATGAGTGCGATATTCGCCACCCACCCGCTGGTATTGTAATACATCAGCATCAATGCGAATATCACGAGGAATGAAATCAGGAATGACAACGCACCACCCTGAACGGCTGCAGCACCCAGTGTGGGGCCAACGACTTGTTCCTGCACGATCCTGGCTGGTGCGGGCAGTTTGCCTGACTGGAGGATATTTGCGAGGTCCTGTGCTTCTTCGACGCTGAAGTTTCCGCTGATCTCAGAAGTTCCGGATGTGATCGGGTTGATGACATTCGGTGCGGAGTACACGATGTTGTCGAGGACGATGGCGATCGGCTTGCCGACGTTCTCTGTGGTCATCTCCGACCAGATGCGTTCGCCCTGTTTGGTCATCAGCATCTTGATAGCGGCCCTTCCGCGGTCATCGAAATCCTGAGTGGCCTGCTGTACGCCATCACCTTCCAGTTTTGCTTTTTCGATGCCTTCCACGAATTTGAGTGCATATACCGGGAGGACATCGCTCTTCACGCCTTTATCGTTCTTTTCTGGAACCCCGTATGCGATTTTCATGTTCGAGGGGAACTGGCTTCTTACATTCTCGATGTTCAGGTATTCGTTGAAAAGGGATGTGTCACTGGTGGATACGAAGCCGAGGTAGGGGGCGAAAGATTGTCTGCCGTCCTGACCCTGTTGCGGACCCACTGGCTGGAACACCCGGAAAAGCGATGCGTCGGTTTTCGCAGCTTTTACCGTATCGGCAGCTTTGGAACTGCCAGTATTGACCAGTTCACCGATGGTTGCCGTCTTGTTCGTATCGGCAAGTGCTCCGGAGGCGGACGGAGCAGCCACCGTGTCCTTGACAGTTGGTGTGGTTGTGACCCCGGTGTAGTAGTCTTTCAGCGCTTTCTCCGCGTCACCCAGTGGCTTATCCAGTTCACCGATATTGTACAGCTCAAGGAACTGTAGGTTGGCGGTTGCCTGGAGGTACTTGCGAACCCTCTCCGGGTCATCTTTCACACCGGGAAGTTCCACTGTGATGATGCCTTTTGTCTGATCGAGTTGCACGTTGGGCTGAGCGACACCGAACTGGTCGATGCGTTTCTGCAGCACGTTGTAGGTGTTGCTGATGGCGCCATCCGCGTAAGCACGGAGCTTGGTGAGCACATCATTGTCGGAATCTCCGATCTTGATGGTTCGCTGACCCGTGCCGGCGAAGATGGATGACAGCTTGGCGGTGGGGTTCTGTTCCTTATAAGCCTGTGTGAACAGGGTTATGAAGTCTGCGTCACTGGCGGCCTTGCGTTGATTCGCCAGGAACAGTGCCTTGTTCAGGCCCGGATCTTTCGGGTTATTAGACAAGGAACGCAGCAGACCTTCCAGTTCCACTTCAAGCGTCACGCTCATGCCACCCTGAAGGTCAAGTCCCAGGTTCAGTTCCTGCTCCTTGGCTTTCTGGTAGGAGATGGCTCCTGTCGTGCCGTATGTGATGGTCTTTTCGCGTGTGCTGTCCAACAAGCGGCGCAGCTTTTTTTTGTACTCGGCTTCTTTCACTTCAACGCCAGCATTCGGGAAGCCTGCTTTTACGTAGGCATTCGCTTTGTCTTCCATCTTCTTCTCATGGTTCTTTACGACCCATGTGAAGTGTAGTTGGAAGATCGAAATCAGGATGAGGGCGATTGCGAAAAACCGTACCAAACCTTTGAATTGCATAAGAAAAATGTTTGTTCAGGTGATGCCCTGCGACACATAGTGATTTTTTTACAGGGCGGGCAAAGATATGTTTTTTTTAAGGCAGCAAACAGGTTGTATCCGCCAATTTTAAGTTCTTTACAGGATGTTTCCGCCAGCCATTGGCTGACCATAGCGGCATGCCAATTCTGATTTTTCCGTTATTTTTGAGTATGTCTGCTAAAATCGTCCTCATGGTGTTGTGGGTATCTTACCTTGTGCAGGCGTGTACGTCAATCGCTAAGCCCATCAAAATTCCCCATAACAATACCCGAAAGCCTGCAGCAGTATCCGCAGGGGTGGTTCATAAAGGACTGATGGACAGCATATTGAGAGCGGACGCGGGCCGTTTTGCACCGGTGTTCAACGATCCCGAAACCTATAACCTTCAGATACTCTATACCAGCAAACGTCGGTCTGATGGAGGAAAAGTGACATATTCCGAAAATGGTTTCAACCTCGATCCGGGCAGCTATTTCTATCCTGCCAGTACGGTGAAGTTGCCGGTGGCGATCCTGGCATTGCAAAGGCTGAGGGAATTGAATCTTCAGGGCCTCGACCGGAACAGTACGATGGTGACCGACGCAGCATATCCCGGCCAGACTGCTGTATTCAATGATCCGTCCTCTGCTGACGGTAGGCCGAACATCGCCCATTACATCAAAAAAATCTTCCTGGTCAGCGATAACGATGCTTATAACCGGCTCTATGAGTTCCTCGGACCGGAGTACATCAACCGCGAACTCAAGCGAATGGGATATGCCGATGTCGAAATAATCCATCGCCTGGAGGTGAGCATGACAGAGGATCAAAACCGGCATACGAACCCCATCAGGTTTTATGATGCCGGCGGCAATCTGCTGTATGAGCAGGCTGCCCGTTACAACACCGGACCGTATAGCATCCGGCACGATAGCCTTGGAAGGGCCTATATGCAGGGTGGGCAGTTGCGCAAGGGGCCGATGGATTTCTCCCGAAAGAACCGCATCGGATTGATGTCTTTGCACAACATCCTTCGTGCGGTGATGTATCCGGAATCCGTTCCTGCGGTTCAGCGGTTCAACCTCTCCGACGACGATCTTGCATCCATACGCAGGTATATGTCGGCCGCGCCATCCTCCGCCGGCTTTCCGTACTATGATCCCGAAGAATATTACGAGACCTATTGCAAGTTCCTGCTTTTCGGTGCGGAAAAGGCGCATGCGATCCCGTCTTACCTAAAGGTCTACAATAAGGTGGGGGATGCGTACGGTCACCTGCTGGATATTGCCTGTTTCCAGGATTCGGCGAGGGGTGTGGAATTCATGGTCAGTGCCGTTGTCTACTGCAATGGTGACGGTACGCTCAACGATGACCGCTATGACTATGAGGATCTTGGATTTCCATTGCTGAAGTACATCGGAGAACGCATTTATGCCTACGAACTGGCGGAGTCGAAGGTGAAATAAGTGTGATATTAACTACCTTCGCCGCCATAAACCAGTCATACATGAGACTATCTTCCCGACTCGATCTATTCAATGAACCGGAGACCCTGAAGATGGCCAAGCTCGGTCGCGAGCTGCGGGCCCAGGGTGTGGATGTGATCGACCTTTCCCTAGGAGAGCCAGATTTCGACACCCCTAACCACATCAAGGAATCGCTGAAAAAAGCGGTTGATGAGAACTGGAGCCATTATACCCCCGTGGCCGGTTATCCCGAACTCAGGGAGGCGGTCTGCGTGAAACTCAAGCGCGACAATAACCTGGAATATCGTCCTGAAAACATCCTCGTATCGACAGGTGCGAAGCAGAGCTTGGCGAATGTCGTGATGGCGATCGTCGACAAGGGTGATGAAGTCATCATCCCCACGCCCTATTGGGTGACCTATTCCGAGATCGTGAAGCTTTGCGAAGGACATGTCGTGCTGGTCCGCACGAGCGTTGAAAATAAATATAAAATCACCCCGGAAGAGCTGGAAGCGGCCATCACTCCGAAGACCAGCTTGTTCATGTTCTCTTCGCCCTGCAACCCTAGCGGGTCGGTCTACACCCGCGAGGAGCTCGCGTCATTGGCTGAAGTGTTCCGTAGGCATCCGCAGGTGTTCATCATCTCCGATGAGATCTACGAGTACATTAATTTCGTCGGGCAACACGAGAGCCTCGCTCAGTTCCATGACCTTAAAGACAGGATCATCATCCTCAATGGTCTGAGTAAGGGATATGCCATGACAGGTTACAGGCTGGGGTACATCGCAGCTGATCCTGCGGTCGTGAAGGCATGTGAGAAATTGCAGGGACAGTTCACCAGTGGTGCCAATGCCGTCACGCAGCGGGGTGCCATCACCGCACTGACGGGAGAGTTAGAGCCGACGTTTAAGATGAATACGGAATTCACGCGTCGTCGTGCGCGCATGCTGGAGTTGCTGGCTGCTATCCCAGGTGTGAAAGTCGCCGAGCCGGATGGGGCGTTCTATGTGTTTCCGGTCGTCACGAGTTATTTCGGTACTTCCGATGGAACACATGCCATCCATGACGCCGACGACCTATGCATGTATCTGCTGAATTACGCACATGTGTCCACCGTGACGGGCCGTGCATTCGGAGAGCCAGACTCCATCAGGATTTCTTTTGCCAACAGCATGGAGAAGATCGAGGCCGCCATGGCAAGAATCAGCGCTGCGATGGCAAGGCTGACATGAAAAGGACTGCCATTTCGCCGATATGACCAGAGCCGGGAGATTTCCTGGCTCTTTTTTTTGTTGACATCCCGCATTCGACAAAGCCGGCTGTGCCACCGGTCGGTGGCATACCTGCAGAAGTCATACCGCTCATGGACGGGCCCCCACTCAAGGTGCGGGTAAGTTGTCATATCTCATGCCTTCAGGGATATTTACGGAGCAGGTACATCATCACCAGCCCACCGATCAGGTCGATCAGAAAATGAATGATCATGACCAGCCATAGGGAACCGCTCCAGATGAAGATGATACCCAGCAGCAGGGATAACAAGAAGATCTTCAAGATGGCCATCCAGCCTTGGTAGTAGTGTGCCAGGCTGAACAGGAATGCCGGGGCGGTCACGGCGAGTATCGGTATGCCGGAACGGCCGTTGAATTCAGGTAGAAAATAGGTGACCATGAACCCCCTGTAGATGATTTCTTCGCAGACGCCTGCTGCGATACACATGATCGTATACGTCGGAATTTCCCTGATATGCCTCGGCATGAAAGGGGCCTTTTCCTGCATCTCTGCGAGCATGTTGCCTTCTGCTGATCCGTTCTTGATGTTTACGATCAGGTCTGCAAAGTAGAGCAGGGTCAGTATGGTTACGAATAGTGCTGTCGCGGGGAGACTGCCTGCGTTGAAGTCTGGCTTGAAGCCCATTGCAGACAGCGGCCTGTCGTGCCACCACCATTGCACCATGATGATGCCGGCACTAAGGAATAAGAAGATGCTGTTGGAGAGGTAGAATCTTTTTCTGATTTCCTCGGTGAAGTTGATTTCTTTGAGACCGTTCTTGCTTTTTACGCCGGAGATGAATGGGAGGAGCCATCCGAAGAGCAGTACGAGTATATGGTCGGAGAGGGAAGGGAAATCATTCATGTGTCAATTGTGGGGTGGTTCTCCGATGCGGAAGGCAATGTGTGCTCCGCAATCAGGTGTGTTCCTGTCTGTTCGACATGTCGAGCAGTTTTTGGTGCAGTGCCAGCACTTGCGGAATCAATGGGGTGTGGCCATCATTCACGACGACAAAGTCGCAGCGGCTGATCTTTTCATCCTCGGCCATCTGTTTGCTCTTGCGTTGCCGAACCATGTCGTCGGAGATCCCGTCGCGCGCCATGACCCTTTGTATGCGCAGGTCTTCCGGTGCGGATACTCCGATGACGAACTCCAGTTCTTTTTCGGATCCGCTTTCAAACAACAGGGCTGCTTCTTTGATGGCGTAAGGTGCGTGTTGCATTGACATCCAGTTTTTCGCGTCACGAATCGTGGCGGGATGCACCAATGCGTTGATGGCTTTTGTTTTTTCTGGATCACCGAATACCTGTTGCGAAAGCCACGCCCGGTTCAGGATGCCGTTGACATAGGATTCCTCTCCGAATAGCCGAACGACACCCTCTTTGAGGAGCTTGTCTTCCTGCATCAATCGTTTTGCCGACCTGTCAGCATTATACACAGGGATGCCAAGCACTTCGAAGATGCTTGCCACGGTGGACTTCCCCGATCCGATACCACCTGTCAGTCCGATCCTCAGCATGATGGATGTTTGTGGGCGGTTACTGAAGCATGCAAAAACAACCGGATGCCCATTGGCGGCATCCGGTTGTTTTTTTTTCGTTTCGCGGTCTATCGGCTTATTTCGCCGTGGTGGCAGCCGGCTTGTTCAGTTGCTCGCTCCATTCCATGCTGATGGCGCTGCGTTCGATCTTCAGGTAGCTGCCGGGGTTAACCTCCATTTGTATGGTGGTGTTGTCGTCGTTGACTTTGTGTACGTTGCCATGAATGCCGGCGATGGTTACGATCTTATCACCTTTCTGTAGGCTGTCTTGGAAGGTTTTGGCCTTTTTGGCTTTTTGTGCCTGCGGGCGGATCATGAAGAAATAGAATACGAGGATCATGCCGCCCAGCAGGATCAGCTGCATGGTACCGGCGTTTGCTGGAGCAGCCTGAAGGAGAAAAGAGATCGGGTTCATGTATTGTATTTGATTAGTGAATGCTCAATGTTCGAGGATCATTTGCCGGGTGTGACTTCCACGTCGAATGACAGGTTGTAAACGGATGCTGCCGTGTTGGCATATACCGTCAGGGTCTTGTGGTTTTGACCGGTCCTTCCTTTGCTGTCGAACGCGGCACGTATCAGGCCTTCTTTGCCAGGGCCGATGGGTTCTTGGGGTTTTTCCGCGACAGTGCATCCGCATGATGCGGACACGTTGTTGATCACCAATTGCTCCGTGCCGGTGTTTTTAAAGCGGAAAGCGACTTCTACCTTTTCTCCTTCCCTTATCTTACCCATATTCAAAGCGGAGTCGATCCATTCGATGGATGTCAACGATGGTGGCAGGGGGGATTCCGCGGCTGGAACGGTCTGCGCCTGCGGTTCTTTTTTGGTGTGCTCATCATTTCCCTGTGTGCAGCCCGTTGACAGGATGATGGTGATGACGGCTCCGGAAAGTATGTGCGGGAAAGATCTCATTTTAGTGGATTCAGTGCCAAAACTAAGGAAAGAAAGGCTATTTCTTATATTCCACCTTGTGGAGATTGCCTTGCAGTTCTATCTCTTTGTGGATGCTGTCGAGGATGCCGTTCACAAACTGGCCGCTCTGGGGGGTACTGTAGTCCTTTGCAAGGTCGATGTATTCGTTGATGGTGACTTTTGCCGGAATGGTTTCGAAATACAGCAGTTCACACAGACCCAGGCGCATGATGATCATATCGAGCTGTGCGATCCGGTCAGCATCCCAGTTCTTCAGTTTCGGACGGATGAGGTCGAGGCAGTGTTCTTTTTTCTCGATGGCGGTGCTGAGCAGCTTTGATGCGAATTGACGCTTCTCTAGTGAGATGATGTTGGCGAAATCGTAGCTGGCGGGTGTGTGAATAAAGTTCTGGACCATCAGCTGCATCATTTCTGCGTCATCATCCCAATGGATGAATAATTCTTCAAGATGTGTGATGACGTTATCATCCGGCAGCATCAGCTTGTTGAAGATGAAAGACAGGATGTCTCTTTCGCTTTGCTTCTCCCGGGATTGAAGTTTGATGTATTGGTCATATTCTTCCGAATCCGCCAATTTTGTATAAATGTGTTTGATGAGCGCCTGATCGCTCGTCGACTCGAAATGCCATTTTGCCATTGAGCTTTTGAATGCAACGTCCTCCAAAACTTGCCAGATCAGGGTATTGCCTGATATTTTCGTGTTGACTTGAAGATCCTGCTCGGTGGGAAGGTGTTTGGATGACCGTTTGAGGGAGTCTGTTTCCGCATATCGGGCGACTTCAGTGATAAGGTAGACGAGGTATGTGAACAATTGAACGGTCTGTTCAAGCTTTATTTTAATGACAATATCCGCCTGTTTAACCTCGACACCGGATCCTGCTGATTCAAATGAATAGAGGGTTTGCATGACCTTGATCCGGATATTTCTTCTACTTATCATATGAAAGAGCTATTGACGCTGCAAATATAGACGGAAATCGGGTGCGGGCAACATGAAAAAGCCGTGGCATGAAAAATTGACAGGCTGGATTGGTTTAAAACTGACAGGAATCTCTTAAAACTGCTTTTTGGTCATCATGTTCTGCCAAGTTTTCCTCATTTTCAACAATGGTACGGATTTCGTGTAGGGTTAGTCACCGCTGATCAGCATGAAGTGCTGGTAGCGGTACGTAGTTCAAAACATGTTTTTTTAATCAAATCAATTTAAAACGAAAGCTATGGCTAAGAAGTTAAACATTACCCCATTGCATGACAGGGTAATCGTGAAACCAGCTCCCGCTGAGGAAAAGACTGCAGGTGGAATCATCATTCCTGACACTGCCAAGGAAAAGCCCCAACGCGGTACTGTAATGGCTGCTGGTCCCGGCAAGAAAGACGAGCCAATGACCGTCACGTCTGGCAGCACTGTTTTGTACGGCAAGTACTCTGGTACCGAAATCACCATCGAAGGTGTCGACTACTTGATCATGCGCGAGTCTGATATACTCGCCATCGTGTAATCATTGCATATCCATCATCAGTCAACTTAATTTTTTAAACAATAGCATATGTCAAAACAGTTGTTTTTCAATACGGATGCCCGCAACAAGATGAAGAGGGGTGTTGACGTGCTCGCCAATGCGGTGAAAGTGACACTTGGTCCCAAAGGCCGTAACGTGGTACTTGAAAAGAAATTCGGCTCTCCTGCAGTCACCAAAGATGGTGTGACCGTAGCCAAGGAGATCGAGTTGGAAGATCCCATCGAGAACATGGGTGCTCAAATGGTGAAGGAAGTCGCTTCCAAGACTGCCGATGTGGCCGGTGACGGAACCACTACGGCTACGGTCTTGGCACAGTCCATCATCACGGAAGGTTTGAAGAATGTCGCTGCCGGAGCAAATCCGATGGATTTGAAGCGTGGTATCGACAAGGCTGTCGACATCATCGTCAACAACTTGAAGAAGCAGTCTCAGGCTGTTGGCAACGATTCCAAGAAAATCGAGCAGGTGGCTACCATTTCAGCGAACAACGATCCTGAAATCGGCAAGCTCATCGCCAATGCGATGAACAAGGTCGGCAAGGATGGCGTCATCACAGTCGAAGAGGCCCGTGGTACTGAGACCAGCATTGAGCTTGTTGAAGGCATGCAGTTCGATCGCGGTTACATCTCTCCGTATTTCGTGACGAATTCCGATAAAATGGAGTGCGAACTGACCACTCCGTATATCTTGATCTACGACAAGAAGGTATCCGCTATGAAGGATATCCTCCACATCCTCGAGAAAGTCGCACAACAGGGCGCTCCGTTGGTGATCATCGCGGAAGACCTCGAAGGCGAAGCATTGGCCACACTGGTGGTGAACAAGCTCAGGGGTACGCTTAAAGTCGCAGCTGTAAAGGCTCCGGGATTTGGCGACCGTAGGAAGGAAATGCTTCAGGACATTGCGATCCTGACGAAGGGTTTGGTCATCAGCGAAGAACAGGGCTATAAGCTTGAAAACGCTGACCTGACTTATCTCGGCCGTGCAGAACGCGTGACCATCGATAAGGACAATACCACCATCGTAGGCGGCAAAGGCAAGAAAGATGAAATCAATGCCCGCATCGGTCAGATAAAGGCTCAGATCGAGACCACCACATCAGAATATGACAAGGAGAAGCTTCAAGAGCGCCTTGCCAAGCTGAGCGGCGGTGTTGCCGTGCTCAATATCGGTGCAGCTACCGAGACAGAGATGAAGGAAAAGAAAGACCGCGTCGATGATGCCCTGCATGCTACCCGTGCAGCTGTTGAAGAAGGTATCGTACCCGGCGGCGGCATCGCTTACATCCGTGCCATCGAGGCCCTTGACAAGAAAAAAGGTGCCAACGAAGATGAAACGACCGGTATTGCCATCGTTCGTCGCGCCCTTGAGGAGCCCCTGCGTACCATCGTTGCAAACGCAGGCATTGAAGGTTCCATCGTGGTCCAGAAAGTGAAAGAAGGCAAAGATGACTACGGTTACAATGCCCGCACCGACACGTATGAGAAACTGCTTCTCGCCGGTGTCATTGACCCGACCAAAGTAAGCCGCGTAGCGTTGGAGCATGCTGCATCCATTGCAGGCATGCTGCTGACCACCGAGTGTGTGATCGCAGACAAACCCAAGAGGGAAGAGCCTGCACACAACCACGGCGGCGCACCAGGAATGGGCGGAATGGACTATTGATTTCGATAACTGCCATGGACCCGAAATCAACCACCCTTCGGGAGGATTTGACCACGGTTTATTGACGAGTCGCATATCACTGAGGGCTTCGGGACATCCGAAGCCCTTTTTCTGTCCTATATCATCGATGATCAGGTCAAGGCCGGTGGTGGATCTTATGGGAAAATGGAGGGCTCGGCGCATGCCGGAAAAGAGGCTGCATCCCCCGTTCAGGGAGCGTTCAAAGACTCGGAAGGCGATCGTTGGGGATGGGTTTCCTGCATCCTTGATGACGGGTTAACCGATTGGGATGGCTGATCGTTTCGATAGTACGATAGTACGACAGGTGACGACTTGCCGGTCAGCTTGCCCTAAGAGCTAAAAGGGGGAAGTTGATGGCTCAGTCTTCAGCAGGTTTTTGCTGCAAATGGCGGATGCTTCCCCTCGCAAGCAGAAACTGTGCAAGGCAGTAAGTGAGCATGACCCAGGTTCCTGCTCCGGTAAATCCGATCCGGAACCTGTTGATGGCCAGCAGGGAGTCGGAGAGTACAAAGAGCATAGCGCCACTTATGAATAGGAGGGCCGCCCGTTGGTCGATCTTCCCGTATTGCCAGAGAGCGAATGCCAGCATGGTGCCCAGCACGG
>CAJBPC010000128.1 GCA_903957405.1 uncultured bacterium
ATCACCTGCGAAGTCTGTGTGCACCACCTCCATTTCACATCGGATGATTATGCAAGGCTCGGCAATCAGATCAAATGCAACCCGGCCATCAAATCACCTGAAAACAAAGAAGCGCTTTGGAACGCATTGCTCGACGGCACCATCGATGTCATCGCCACCGACCATGCGCCGCATACGGAAGAAGAAAAAAACGGCCCGTATGACAAAGCACACGCAGGACTTCCATTGGTGCAGCATAGCCTGCCACTGATGCTTCATTATCACCGCCAGGGCAGGATCACGTTGGAGATGATCGCGCAAAAGATGAGCCACGATGTCGCCACTTGCTTCAGGATCCGGAACAGAGGATTCATACGTGAAGGATATCATGCAGACCTGGTGATCGTCGACTTGCAAAAGCCTTTCACTGTGGATCGCGGAAACATCCTGCATAAATGCGGCTGGAGTCCGTTTGAAGGCTTCACTTTTCCGGCCTCGGTGACACATACGCTTGTGAACGGACATCTGGCGTATTCGGATGGGAAAATCGACAGCAGCAGGAAAGGCATGCGCATGCAGTTCGACAGGTGAACCAACCACAAAGAATCTCAAGCATGCAAATCGACCAGACCACATACCATGACCTTTCCATCTTCCATACGGAGGACGATTCCTCCGTATTTCACAAACTCGACTTTACCCGAACGGCAGGTGGGAGAGAGGCTTTTCACCGCCATTTCAAAGAACCCGCCATGGACATCGGACAGATCCATGACACACAGGCGGTCATTCGCATCGTTCGCGACAAACTTCATCTGTGGCCAGCATCCATCAGCAACGGCACATTGCTTGTCATGGAGAAATTCCTCGATTACAACCTCGACCCTCTGCCACACTCGGCCGGCATCTTCAATTGTTTCCTGTATCGGCTGTTACATGGCCCCGACTTCTCCCTGACAAGATATTCTCTGATTCATTTCCGTGATTTTGTCATAGGAATCAGGGAGATCGTCCACTTGCTGGATCTGCCGGAAGCTCCGCCTAAACTTAGGGCTGCCATTGCCGAGGTGAACCGCATGCTGCAATACAAACAGATGGACGAATTATCTGCACAAGCGGCAGCTAACCCTTTCAGCCTTCATGAGACGATTCAATACGGCCGGTTCTTCCACGAAACGACCCGCTACCAGATGCAGAAACTCATTCAACTATACGCACAGTTCGACGCATGGTACGCCATGGCAAAGGCGATGGATGCCTATGATCTGCATTTCCCGGAACTCTCAGAAGAACCTGACCCGTACATAGAAGCAAAAGGATTGTACCACCTATTGCTTGAACACCCCATACCCTACGATCTAGACATGAATCCGGCATCCAACTTCATCTTCCTTACCGGGGCGAACATGGCTGGGAAAAGCACATTCATCAAAGCCGTCGGATTGGCCGTATTCCTCGCACATCTCGGCATGGGCGTCCCTGCCGCCAAGATGCGACTCACCATGTTCGACGGGATACTCAGCAACATCAATGTGGTCGACAATATCGCTAAAGGGGAGAGTTATTTCTTCAACGAAGTACAGCGCATTCGACTGACAGTGGAGAAGATCAACGACCAAAGACGCTGGCTTGTGCTTATCGACGAACTTTTCAAAGGAACAAATATCCAGGATGCCATGAAATGCTCGAGCCTCGTCATAAAAGGGCTGATCCGCATCAA
>CAJBPC010000129.1 GCA_903957405.1 uncultured bacterium
GCCCATGTGGCAGACCCCCTCAGGAAAAAAACGGAGGTGAAATAAGACGTCATATCATCGACAACGCTCCCTTGGGCTCTTTCGTCGTCGTCATGAATAGCATCATGTCCTGTATCATGACCTGCAGTGGGCAATGCCGCTTCGTCATCGAAATGCCGACATCTTCCGTACATTCGCCTACTTACCCAACGCATGATCGAAGAAGACATCATAGGCGCCGGCCCGGAGGGATTCCGGGGAGACAGGCTTGACAGCTTGCTGTCAACAGGATATTTCCGCGCAGGGACAAGGATGTATTTCGCCACACGCATCCTCCGGGATTTCGACTTCGAGAAATTTGAATACGTGTACAATGGTGTCTTCAAGCTGCGGGTGAATATCCGGGACATGCAGCCCCTGGCGGAACATCACCGCATCCGGAAAATCCGACACCGATTCGAGACAAGGGTGCTGCCCGCCACCATCCATGCGGAAAGCGAAGCCCTCTATGCCGCCTATCATGCACATATTGCATTCGATACCGCATCCACCTGCAGCGAATACCTCTTCCAAGGAGAAAGCGGGGATCCATTCGATAGCCGGATGATCGAAATCCGCGAGGAAGGATCGCTCATTGCGGTAGGATATTTCGATAAAGGAAGGGATGCGTTAATGGGCGTGCTGAATGTCTACCATCCCGAACGCCGGAAATTCAGCCTGGGGAAATACCTCATCTTACTGAAAACCGATCTCGCTCGGGAATGGGGCATGACGTATTTCTATCCCGGCTCCATATACATCGGTGATGACAAGACGGACTACAAATACTTTCTCGGAAAGGAAAATATGGAGGTCTATCTGCCGGTGGAAAAAATCTGGCAGCCACTTGCGGAATGGCCGAAAGACAGGCTGGAATCATACAGCCTTGAACTGTTCAAAGACAACGGGGGGCTTAGGGGTTTTTTTTCAGGTATCGGGGAAACTGACTGAGGCCGCGCGAAGCGTGCTCTGTGCAAGCGTCCGTCGTCTTAACGGTCAGGTAACAAAATTTTGATTTATTTTAGCACACGCACGCAGGAGAAATGCATGCGCACCAAACCCGCACTTATGAAATCACCCTCCACCCCTCGCCGGCCCTTCCTCCGATCTCCCTGAACAGGAGCATGCCTCGCCCGGAGGCTTGCCCAGCGTTACATGCATCTAAAAAATCGAGCAGACATCAGCATCCCACAATCCTCCATATGCCAGAAGACATTTTCATCGATCCGGGCCCGGAAGGCTTCCGGGGAGAGACCCTGGACCGCTACCTCGCAGCAGGCTTCTACCGCATGCGGGAGCAGATATTCACGACGCATAAGATCTGCAAGACACAACTCGATGGACGCGTGGGATTTGAACCGGTGTTCTGGTTGCGAAGCGAGATAGCGAGGATGTCAACACCCGACAGCGTAAAAAAGATTCGTCGGAAGTGCAGGCATTTCGACGTGCGCATATCTCGCCTGCATATCACCGAGGAGATCGAAGATCTGTACTTCCTGTACTACATGCATATTGATTTCGACATCGCATTTTCGGCATTCCACAGCATCCTCATCGATGACGGTATAAACCCATTCGACACCTGGATGGTGGAGGTCAGGGAAGGCGACAGACTCATATCTGCGGGGTTCTTCGACAAGGGGAAGGAATCCATCCAGGGACTTGTGAATTTCTACGATCCGGAATACAGCAAGTTCAGCCTGTCGAAATACATGATGATCAGGTTGGTCGAACATGGACGGGAAACGGGCATGAGATACTACTATCCCGGATATATCTATGCGGTAGACGGGAAAATGGACTACAAACTTTTCACCGGCCTCGACGGCATGGAAGTCTACATGGCCATGGAAAAGGAATGGCACGAATACAGGAGATATAACAAGGATGCGCTCGCTGCATATGCCAAAAAGCACTTGGCAGGCAAAAGGCCAAAGCCATAGGCTGCGAGGAGATCAGGAAGATGCGGGATAGGAAAAGGATCCCATCGGGGAAACCAGGGAGAGCGGCCCTATGATTCTACTGCCATACACGCCCCGACACCATTGCAGAAAGAAACGCCATCGCGGCAAAAAATAAATATACATCCATGCCTGAAACGACACCATACATCATCGCGGCATTCATGCTGGGATCACTGATCGCAGCATTGCTGATGAGGATCCATGCCCAGGGCATTCTGCAGCGGACCATGAAAGGCATGCAGGACCGGATCAATGCATTGGATACCGAACTCGCCCGGCAGCAGGCGACAGCGGATGCCAGGCTGGAGGCAGCGTCCACCCTCACCCTGAAGCTCCATGGTGAGTTGAGGGACCTGACGCTGGACGGATCCGCACTGCGGAACGAAAGGGATGAAGCAAGACTCGCACTGCGCGACAGCATGGCGGAGAACAGATCGCTCTCGGAAAAACTCGACACGCAGAAGAAGGAGACCATGGAGCTGCATCAGCAATCCGCCACCACCTTCGAGAACCTGGCCAACCGCATCTTCGAACAGAAATCAGAAAAATTCTCCGAACTGAACAAAACGCAGATGAAAGAGATGCTTGAACCGCTGGGAAAAAACATCAGCGAATTCAAAGCGAAAGTGGAAGAGGTCTACCACCACGAATCAAAGGAACGCTTCTCCCTCGGGGAGCGCGTAAAGGAACTCGCGAAACTCAACGAGACCATCACGCAGGAAACGCGAAACCTCACCCGCGCGCTCAAGGGCGAATCAAAGACGCAGGGTCGATGGGGTGAAGTGATCCTGGAGACGATCCTGGAAAAATCCGGCCTTCGAAAAGGCGAGGAATACATCATGGAGCACCAGCTCTTCGACGCCGAAGGCAACCCGCTCCGCAGTGAGGCGAAGGGCCGAAAGATGCGGCCCGACGCGATCATCAAATATCCGGATGACAGGCATGTGATCATCGACTCGAAAGTGTCGCTCAACGCATTCATCCGCTTCACGGAAGCCGAAGATGAAGAGGAACGGAAAACCGCACTGGCGATGCATGTGACCGCCATGCGCAACCATATCGCAGAACTCAGCAGCAGATCCTACGACGACTATGACAAATCACTCGATTTCGTGATGATGTTCGTACCGAACGAGCCTGCCTTCATCGCCGGACTGCAGGGCGACCCAGACATGTGGAATCATGCGTACGACAAACGCATCCTGCTCATCAGTCCGACAAACCTCATCGCGGCACTGAAGCTCATAGCGGACCTATGGAAACGGGAACAGCAGAACCGCAACGCGCTGGCCATCGCGGAAAGGGGCGCGAAGATGTTCGATAAATTCGTGGGCTTCGTGCAGAACCTGAAGGAAGTGGGAGATCAACTGGAGAAAGTAAAGAACCGCTACGATGATGCCTACAAGCAACTCAGCACGGGGAACGACAACCTCATACAACAAGCCACGAAGCTGAAGGAGCTGGGACTGAAGAACAAGAAGGAACTCCCGGCGGGCCTCAGTGCATCCGCAGATGACCTGGGGTGACAGGCACCACCGGGCATAGAGGCACACAGAACCTTTCGATGATGGGGATTGATGGTGCATGTAAAAAAAATGCGCAAGAGGTCGCATTCGCTGCCTCACCGATCGTGACGAACCACTGTCGCCCGATTCATGACAAACACATCACGCGTCTGTCTGGAAGTACACACCCCCGACATGGCGATCAAGCCTGCGCCGACCGATGATGCATGACGGCAATATGCAGGATCACGCAAAGAAGACCATGCGATGTACCGACAGCGGCAGGCACCGTCGCATGGCAGGCCGTTGAACATCCAACGGGTATCGGTCAGAAAAGAGATCGCCTGCATGATGACTCATACAGGCGATGGATGGGTGTTTTAGGTCAGCAACGGCTATGGATAAGCGAAGTAAAAAACGTCATTGATCGATCAGGCTCCGTCCGGAATCCGATGTGGCCAAACGCACCGGTTGAATGATGAACCACACTTCAAGAATGGTTGCGATTCGGCTTCGTTCACCGCATCTCGGCCACCCGTCGGGAAGCACTCCGGATCAGGCGGGAGCGTTCAGCGCTGTGTCGTTCTCCCCAAAAATGCGGGTGGTCGGAGCCCCTCCCGCCGGCCGCATGTTCGTACCCGCTTGATATGTATGTTCAACAGAAGCCAAAAATAAGGGGGCTGATTGCCGGCTATTTGCAATCATCTCTATTTATTGATATTTATTTCCACATGTTAAAGCGCCATGGCTAAAGGATGCCGAAACCCCTCGAAGGCCGAACACCACTGCATCCGAATGACTACAGGTTGCCGAAGCGAGGTCACAGACGCGATGAAGAAATCAATTCTTTAACGATAAGTGTACAGGAGAATGGCGCGGTGTAA
>CAJBPC010000130.1 GCA_903957405.1 uncultured bacterium
ACTCCAATAATTCCCTGCGGATACCTAATTCGTTTTTCGAAAAGCTAGAAAAAGGGGAGGATTGGGAACTGACCGGCCGGATGGACGGCAGGGTCATGAAAAAAGTTTCCTCCAGGGCTCTTTGGGATAAGATCTCTTATGCAGCATGGCGTTGCGCAGACCCCGGTACCCAATACGACACCACCATCAATGAGTGGCATACCTGCCCTAAAGGTGGCCGTATCCGCGCCTCCAACCCTTGCAGCGAGTACATGTTCCTCGACAATACTGCATGCAATCTTGCATCAGTGAACCTCCGCAAGTTCTTCAGCGAAGACAACAACACATTCGATGTGAAGGGTTTTGAATATACTGTTCGTCTTTGGACGACCGTGTTGGAGATCTCCGTGCTGATGGCACAGTTCCCGAGCAAGGAAGTGGCCCAGCTGAGCTATGACTACCGCACACTCGGTCTTGGTTACGCCAACCTGGGAAGCATGCTGATGGTGAGTGGAATTCCTTACGACAGCGAGGAAGCCCGCGGCATTGCAGGCGCCATCACGGCCATCATGACGGGCATCTCTTATAAGACTTCCGCAGAACTAGCTCATATCCAGGGGCCTTTTGCCAAGTTCAGCGAAAATCGGGAAGACATGCTTCGGGTCATGCATAACCACCGCGCTGCAGCATATGATGCTGAAGATGCATTCGTAGGGCTCAGCATCAAGCCCCTGGGAATCAAAGCCCGCTATTGCCCTGATTATCTGCTCAGTGCCGCATGCAAGGCATGGGATGATGCCGTTGAATTGGGTGAGAAATACGGATACCGCAACGCACAGACGACCGTGATCGCACCTACTGGAACGATTGGTCTGGTGATGGATTGCGACACAACGGGTGTGGAACCCGATTTCGCACTGGTGAAATTCAAAAAGCTTTCCGGCGGCGGATATTTCAAGATCATCAACCAGTCTGTACCGCAGGCTCTCCGGAATCTCGGTTACAGCGAAAAGGACGCTGAAGCCATCATCAAATACACCGTAGGTTCGGCCAGCTTCTCCGGGGCTCCTTTCATCAACCACGAGACCCTCAGTGAGAAAGGATTCATTGCTCAAGAGATCCGAAAACTCGATGATGCGGTGAAGTCAGCCTTCGAGATAGGCTTTGTCTTTAACGTGTACACCCTCGGTGAAGAATGCCTCAATCGCCTCGGATTCAAGCCAGAACAGTATTACAACTTCGATTGGAGTCTGCTGGAAGCGCTTGGTTTCACGCAGTCACAGATAGATGCAGCCAACGACTACGCCTGTGGTACCATGACGATCGAAGGTGCACCTTTCCTCAAGGAGTCGCATTATCCGGTCTTTGACTGCGCCAACAAGAACGGAAAGAAGGGTAAGCGTTTCATACATGCCCACGGCCATATCCGCATGATGGCCGCCACCCAGCCATTCATCAGCGGTGCCATCTCCAAGACCATCAACCTTCCGAATGAAGCCACCAAGGATGAGATTTCGGATTGCTACCTGCTCAGCTGGCAGCTCGGTCTGAAAGCATGTGCACTATATCGCGATGGCTCCAAACTGAGCCAGCCGCTCAGCACCAAGAGTGATTCCAAAAAGAGTGAGAAGGAATCAGAAGAGACGGATGGCAAAGTCACCGGTGACAGCCCCCTCCTTGATGTCGGCAAACTGACTGTGGAAGAACTGCTGGACGAATTGCAAAAGCGGATGCAGGCATCGCCCGACACAAAACTGAAGCGACAGCTGTCCCGCATCGTGGAACGGAAGTCACTCACCGCCAAGAGAAGAGGATACACGCAAAAAGCCAAAATAAACGGGCAAACGATCTTCCTGCGTACGGGTGAGTATGGAGACGGAACCCTGGGAGAGATTTTCGTTGACCTGGCCAAAGAGGGATCCACCCTGAGAAGCCTGATGAATTGCTTCGCCATCTCGATATCCGTAGGCCTTCAATATGGGGTTCCATTAGAGGAATTCGTCGAGAAGTTCGTGTTCACGAAGTTTGAACCCGCCGGAATGGTGGATCATCCTAACATCAAAAGCACCACATCGATCGTCGATTTCGTCTTCAGGGCCCTGGCTTATGAATACCTCGGACGCACAGACCTGGTACATATCCTCGACAAGCCCGAAGTAGGAAATACCGGTACCGATGCCTGGGATGATCTGCCACAACAGGATCACCGTAAAAAGACACCTGAATTATCTGATGTTCGCGTGATCGCATCAGCATCTCCGAACAGCAGTGGATCCGGCAGCGCAGCAAAATCACAGCGCCTGGCCCCCCAGATGAAAATGGAATCTGCCACGCAGGAGTTCATGAAAAACATGCAAAGTGATGCACCTAGCTGCAACACCTGTGGTCACATCACCGTACGCAGCGGTACCTGCTATAAGTGCCTTAACTGCGGCAATAGCATGGGCTGCAGCTGAGTCCCGCTTTGAATATGAGGTGACATCCGTAAAACGAACACCCGGCTGAGTCAGCCGGGTGTTCGTTTTACGGACCGGTATGGCAGATGATCTTTTTTGAATAGTGGATATGGGAAACCATCTGGGGCATCAAGAGCTAATAGATTATCATGAGGTAGAATTAATTTTTTATATCCTTATTTGCAATCGGTATCGTTTTGGATACGCCCGTTTTTGTCATCCTTATCCGGATTCATTCTTCTGATTGTTCACCGGGGCCTATGCATGAAACAGGGGTTTGTAAGCATGTGCAAGCCACTGTTTTACTTCATTTGGTAGTTTCTTCTTATTTATTGTAAGGATTCCGTTATTTTGGAGGATACATGAAAGTTGATGTC
>CAJBPC010000131.1 GCA_903957405.1 uncultured bacterium
ATTGGGGTACTACTGTACATTGGTGTAACTGCTAACAAATGTAAAGTAATGGGCGTAAGTTCATATCATAATTGAAAAAAAATGAAACTACTGGAATCCGTAAAAATCGGGAATCGATCATTGCAAAACAGTATGGCCATGGCTCCGATGACTCGTTCCCGTGCAAATAAGGATGGCGTTGTCGGAGCATCCACCGTATTGTACTACACTCAAAGAGCAAGTGCCGGGCTCATTATCAGCGAAGCCATAAATATCAGCGAACAAGCCATTGGCAGTCCTTTCACTCCGGGAATCCATACGCAAGCGCAGATCGATGCCTGGAAGGTCGTCACACAGTCCGTGCATGATGGCGGCGGTACAATCTATGCGCAACTTTGGCACACAGGCCGAGTGGGTCATTCACTTGTGAAAAATGGACAACTGCCGGTTGCGCCCTCCGCTTTGGCCATTGAAGGACAACAGCACTTCACCATGGAGGGCATGAAGGATTATGAAACACCGATTCCGTTGAATATTGCGGAGATCGAACAGATCATACAAGATTACAAACAAGCTGCCATCAACGCGATGGACGCCGGATTTGACGGAGTGGAGCTTCATGCGGCATTTGGATATTTGCCGGATCAGTTTTTAGCGGAAAGCTCCAATCAACGAACCGATCAATATGGCGGAAGCCCTGAAAATCGGAATCGGTTTGTCTTGGACATAATGCAGGAAGTCGTAACCGCAATCGGGGAAAACAAAGCGGCTATTCGGTTGTCGCCAACAAGTACGTACAATAATATTTCACATCAGCATCCGGTAGCGCAATTTTCAATGTTGATGGAACACCTCAACCAGTTGCCATTGGCCTATGTTCATATCATGAAAGTACCTTTCCCTGTCGAAAAATTCCCACAATATCCAACTGATGCTGTGGAAACATTCGGGAGACTGTCAGTACACCCGGTCATGGCGAACTGCGGATATGATCGTGAAAAAGGCGAAGCAGAGTTGCAGAAAGGGATCGCTAAAATCATTTCTTACGGCACATTGTTTTTAGCAAATCCTGATCTGCCCAAACGCTTTGAATTGAATGGTGCATTGAATCAACCCGATCGAGCCACCATGTATGGCGGGAAAGACCAGGGCTATATTGATTATCCGTTCCTTAACAACTGAAATGCAATCACAATGAACAGAATTCTTGTCATCCTTACTATTAATACCGAAAATCTACCCGCAGATTTCCCGCAGATATTGAAACATGAGCGAGAAGTGGTGGCTCAATGGAAAAAAGAAGGTTTTTTGGAACAACTTTTTTTGAGGCCAACCAAGAACGGCGCAGTGCTCATTTTTAAAGATATCGACGAAGAAAAAGTAAATCAATTGATGACCACGCTCCCCCTTTATCCGTTTAAAAAATCCGTCGAAGTGTTCCCCCTGATAAAGGATAAGGATTTCTAGTACCGGATGTATTGGGAATATATTTTCAAGACAATCGTGTCATTGCACATTCGATTTCTGCCCAACCTAAAACAGCAGATATTCGAATACATTTATTTTCGAATCCGGAAAGGTAGAGGCACTTTTCTTCAGCGAATAAAAAATGGTCGTTCGAGTCATATCCGACGACCATTTTTTCATAAGTTCTGACCGTGTTTCCTCAGGATCATCCACCTCCCTGCGTCCTCCAGTATTTCGTTTGCCGGCAAACCATGCAGGGTCAAACTAACGGTCACACTCCGTCAAACGGATCCTGGCCGACGCAATTCCAGTTGAGACCATCAAAACCGCAGGAACTCATCTGTCGAATCATTGTTCATTCCTGAAAAACTAATTTCCGTCATGATGAGGGTTGTGGAGGGGAGATCGTTTTGAATGTCCGTATAGAGGTATATTTTTTTTGCCATATGTCAGGATGCAAATGTTCGAGTGCATGGCTGATATTCGATTTTTCGAGCATCATGCCAATCCAAGAGGCATTTTCCTATATGTTGCCTGCCGATCGCCCAAAAAAATGATCATGTTTTGATGGCACGAGCATTCAGACCTGTCGATTCAGCAAAATCTTTAAGGAAGAAAATACTACAGGAACAACAATAGCAGTGTCAGCAAAACACCTGCCAGCGTGAAATAGATTCCTTTTTTAAAGATGGTGGTTTTGGGCAGATACATCCAGAAAGCGGAGATGACAA
>CAJBPC010000132.1 GCA_903957405.1 uncultured bacterium
ATTATCCGCATCCAGTAATCTGATCATCTCATCCATGCTGCCGCCATCCCGGAGTTGGTCACCACGCAGGAATTTGATGGTGTTATCGACTTCTATTGATTCCAGCATAAAGCGCCCGTCCCGTAATGGGAACAGTTGAACCTTCCGCAAGGTGTACACTTGGAATTCCGTTCCCTCAATGACCACATCCACCGGTTTATCAGGCTCCTTCTCGCCTGCCTCGATGACGCTGAAACCGGAAAAAGAAGGCCTTCGGATGACCCTTGATTCAGAATTGAGGCAGGTGTATAGCTTGTATGCGGCCGAGATCGGCTGTCCCACATATGCTGTCGTACGGTCTACTTCCAGGCGTAAAAAAAGTTTCTTGCGGATTTTTTCGGAAACGGATTCACCCGGCTTGAGGATCATATCCGGATCCAATCCGACGGCAGCAGACTGAGCATCCGCACGCAGGGCGAAAAGGATGAAAATGAACGCACTGAAAAGCCTCATATGGATCGGATCTCTTGGCATTTCTGAATTCCTGTTTCCAAATCACTTGTTTCAAAGATCACCCAATTGCGGACGGATCAGGATATCCTCCACGCATGCCTGTTCTGAGAGCCCTGCGGATGCAACCACCATCCGTGCAATATCTCCGGCTTCCAAGATCCTCATCGGATCGATATCGAATCCTTCCCAGGAACCGGTCATGGTCGCACCGGGATGCACGGAAGTGACTTTTATACCGTGCGCCTTCATTTCTTCACGCAGATTCTTGCTGAAACCTAGCAACGCCCATTTACTGATGCTATAAGATCCGCCATTGGTGTATGCATTCAATGCGGCAACAGAACAAATATTGAAAATATGCCCGGATTTCTGTTCGATCATCCGCGGAACGATCAACCTTGTAAGATGGTAGGCCGACAGCAGGTTGATGCGCAGCATCCGCTCCAACTGCCCGTCTGCTTCGCCATGCACGGTTCCCGGCTCGAATACACCCGCGTTGTTGACAAGTACATCCACCCTGTCGAAAGCATCAAGCACTTTTTGTGCGAATTCCCTCACCTGGCCTTCTTCGCCCATGTCGGTGTTGGAAGACATCACTGCACAATTGTACCGCTCCATCAATTGTTGCTGCCAGGCGTTTGTCTTGTCCATATGCCGTGAACAAAGGAAAAGATCGCAACCCTGTTGTGCGAATTGCTCTGCAATGGCCTTGCCGATGCCCTTGCTTGCGCCTGTAATGACCACGTTCATGTTTGCCGATTTTGATTTTTAAGGAGGCTGTGCCCGCAGAAGACACAAAGCTATTGTAAGTTTGCACCAATTATGAATGCCTTGTCATCCCGCAGATATCATCATGTCTTTTTCGACCTCGACCACACCCTTTGGGATTTCGAGACGAACTCAAAGGAAACATTACTGGACCTTTTTGAAGAAATGAGGCTGCAGGAGCGGGGGATCGGTTCATTCGATGAATTCCACCGCGTCTACCATCACCATAACCTGATTTTCTGGGACAGGTTCCGTAAAGGATACATCAACAGGGAGGAGCTCCGGTGGAAGCGCATGTGGAGGACAATTGTGGACTTCAAGGTCACCGATGAGGCACTTGCGCGTAGCATGAGCGAACGATACCTTGAAATTCTGCCGACGAAGAAAAATCTCTTCCATGACACGATTGACATTCTCGACTACCTTACCGATCGGAAATACCCGATGCACCTCATCACCAACGGTTTCGAGAAGACACAGCATGCCAAGTTGACGAATAGCGAAATCGACCACTATTTCAGCCATGTCATCACCTCCGAGGCAGCGGGCATCATGAAACCACATGCCGCCATCTTCGAATATGCCATGCAGATCACAGGGGCAGGGCCGGAACATTCCATCATGATCGGGGATACGCTGGACGCCGATATCCTTGGGGCAAACAACTCGGGTATCGACACCGTTTATTTCAACAATGAAAAACCTGCCACCGGAGATATCAAACCGACATACGTGATCACGACCTTGTCGGAACTTAAAAAAATCCTCTGATGCGGCGGTTGCCATGAATGAAGCCAACAAATCGATTTTGATATCTTTGCCTTTGAACCAAATGCATCATTCATGCCTGGGCCAATCGGAATTCGGCTTCACAGGGAGCAGACTCTTGACGCACCGCAGGATCAAATAACACAATAAGTCCGTTCCCACAACCTGAAAGTCTGATAATCAATATGATCAACGTCACAAAGCCATTCCTCCCGCCTCTGGAAAAATATCAGGAATACGTTTCCGGGATATGGAAACGCAACTGGGTGACTAACCATGGTCCCTTGGTCAGCGAACTCGAGTTGCAGTTGAAATCTTATCTCGAGGTCCCCCATTTGCTCTATTTGTCTAATGGCACACTCGCCATTCAGGTCGCAATCAAAGCACTTGAATTGCATGACGAGATCATCACAACGCCTTTTTCATACGTCGCCACGACATCCTCCATCGTTTGGGAGGGATGCACGCCTGTATTCGTGGATATCGATCCCCAGACGCTGAATATCGACCCTTCGAAAATCGAATCTGCCATCACATCAAAGACCACCGGCATCCTGGCAACACATGTCTTCGGAAACCCCTGTGATGTGGAAGCCATCGGTGCGATTGCAAAAAAACACGGGCTCAAGGTCATATACGACGCTGCACACTGCTTCGGGACGACCTACCAGGGAAGGTCAATTTTCCATTATGGAGACATCAGCACCAGCAGTTTCCACGCGACAAAAATCTTTCATACCGGCGAGGGTGGCGCGGTATTCACGACGGACCCCAAGATGCTGAAAGTGATGTCTTATCTGCGGAATTTCGGTCACGAAACCCCGACGGAATTCGCCATGGTGGGGATCAATGCCAAATGCAGCGAATTGCATGCCGCCATGGGTTTATGCGTACTGCCATACATGGATGAGATCTTGAAGCGAAGGAAGGAACTCGCTTTGCATTATGACAAAATCCTTGAGGGCCTTGCAGTCCATCGCCAGAAAATACAACCCGGAGCCGTTCCGAACCACAGCTATTACCCGATCATTTTCCGATCTACGCAAGCATTGGAAGCCAGCATCGCCGCTCTTAATAAATTCAACATCTACCCCAGGCGGTATTTCTTCCCATCTCTGGACACTCTGAATTATGTCCATTCAGCACCTTGTCCCATCTCCAGAGACATCGCCTCAAAAATTCTCTGTCTGCCCCTCTACCACGACCTTTCGATAGAAGAGGCCGATTATATCGCAAGGCTCCTGCTTCGAGAACAGAACAATTGACAGATTCGTCAGCAATGGGTTCTTCGGCAGACACCGTGACCCTTGTGAAGAGTCTGGTATGAACGCATCACCGCGGCAGTTGTATGAAGTCGGCAGATCCTGTTACACCTGATTTGGATCAAATGACTTTATGCAAGGCCATAAGATGCGCTACAATCCGTTTGGCAGCATTCCCATCCCAAAGTGGCGGAATCGATCCTTTCTTCCAGTTTCCGGAAAGCAGCAAATCTATCGCATCCCTGAGCTTTTGAGGATCAGAGCCTATGAGCTCATTCGTACCCATGGTACAGGTCTCAGGTCGCTCCGTGGAATCCCTCAACGTGATGCATGGTATTCCCATGACTGTGGTTTCCTCCGTGATGCCCCCGGAATCCGTGATGACCCCTTTGCAATGACGGACGAGGTAGTTGAATTCAAGATACGAAAGCGGTTCGCAAAGAATGATGTTGCGGGTGGATAGGCCGAATCGCTCAAAATTCTTCCGGGTACGGGGGTGAACTGGAAAGACAACCGGAATATCCATGAGGCGTTCTTCAAGGATGTCAATGATGCCCTTCAGTG
>CAJBPC010000133.1 GCA_903957405.1 uncultured bacterium
CGTTTTGCCCCGGGCACTGCCATTTCGATGAGGAAGAGCCCTGAACTTTCGATCAGGTTCAGTGGCGGAGAAGCCGTATCGCCCTCATGTAGCAGTTTCAGATCCGATGCCATTGCCCGTTCGTTGATGATGGGGACGTACACGCCCGGATAGTTTTGGCCTTTTTCTGATTGTTTTTCTTTGTTGCTCATCAGCATGGGTTTTAGGGTTAGCAATGTTAGGGGCGCATGTTTCGGGATCACAGGACAGACCATACATAATTCATGAGGTCGCTTTTGAGTTCGAAATATTTCTTTTGTACGATCTTTATCTGCTCTCTAAGGATCCGTTGCCGTTGAAGGGAATGTTCACCGAATTCCTGCCAGTTTCCGTTCAGTTTTTTCGAGAGGAACTTTTTTTGACCGGAGATGGTCTCTTTCATGTCGTGCATCTTCTCATCCTGTGTGAGAAGGGCTTTTCGAAGCATTTCGGCATCTTCGAGCATCTGTTCATCCAATTCATTTCGGTTCATGATGGCCTGTCTGAGCATATTGGCCAGGCTTGGCAGTTCATTCTTCTGGCGACCGATCATATCGTCCCAGGCATCGTTCTCTTTGATGAAAATGTCTACATCTTCGGTTTTCATGACCCAGCGTTTTATAGGTAAGCAATCGATAACGAATCGGTACAAAAGGCCATCCGGTGCTGAAGTGCCTTTCGGTCTCCGGGTTTTCGGCGGTCAGGAAGGGGTGTGGTGCAAATATAAGAATGGCCGGTGCTGATTTAGGTGACGGATGGTGTGATGTTATCCATTTGTGTGAATGTTGAAACGCGGTACTGTTTTGTCCGTATGCGTCCCCATGCGGAAGTGGATGCCGATGCGCATTCGATGACGTGGGCGATGACGGGCAGTGAAGGCTTTGACGCGCACACATGTTGCTGAATCATGAAAGGGGTGGGATTGGGAAGTGTTTTTGTGCAGGTATTGCCTTGATCGATGGGTGAATACCGTTATGCTTGACTCCGCTTTGATGCATTCGTGTTTTTGATCCATCGCCTGTAGATTTACCAGATCGGTTCGGATAGCCGCTATAAAGTCATTGCATTTCCTGAAATGAAACAGCAGGCATTTGCGGTTGCGTATCAACGTGAATAGGGAGTCCGTTCATGCAGCTGGATGATGCGGAAAAACAAAGTGGCTGAATTCGTTCATTGAAACTGTCGAAAACGATCGTC
The DNA here is from genome assembly GCA_903957405.1 of uncultured bacterium. Lineage (GTDB taxonomy): Bacteria > Bacteroidota > Bacteroidia > Chitinophagales > Chitinophagaceae > Pollutibacter. Next base: position 1,216 of record CAJBPC010000133.1, read on the forward strand.
ATTTTCATGCGATCTCGGTTTGGTATTTACGTGAAAAGGATCAATAATTTTTATGAAGAAAAGAAAAAGCAGTCCGCATATGAATTAGTCGGGTGCTTTTTCTCCGTTTCATGTCATCGCGCATCGAGTCGATTGATCCATCTTTTTGTGATGGAAGCGGGGTGTTTTCTGGGTCTCATCACCTTGTATTTTTCCAAGGTCTTTTGAGCTTTGTTGTAAAGAAACGAATCCGTCGTGGTTGGTTGGTAATCCTTCGCTACGGCATATGTAAAATGGCCGGATGCTTGAGCATACACGGGTATTTGAAAGAAACGCCTTTCTACGAATGTTGATGTGCTGTCCTGTTGCTTTCCCGCATTGACGAAAAAGTCAATTGCGTGATCGGGATACCCGAACATGTATCCGTAACTGCGCCAACGGTCATATTTGTTTTCATATTCCGTGATCGCCAACAGGGATGCAGGATCGGAATAGGGCGTGATGCCCCATTTCCCATAAAATTCCTGATGGCTTTCAATTTTTTTCCTAAGGGTGCTCTTTCTGATTACATAGATTTCCATGTTTCTGTATATGCCGTCTGTGCGATCAAATGGCTGGAGCAGGAACTGAAAGTCGCCGATACTCATTTTGTCGAGAATGCGATGTATCTGAACCACTGCTTGTAGTGCGGAATCTTTTTGTAAAGGGTTCAGACTGAGTAGAGGGAACCGATGAAATTGCATGCTGCTCATTGGCTTCAGTGTA